>NZ_CP129968.2:3190000-3490000 GCF_030503875.2 Marivirga arenosa
GATATTCCTAGAAGTAGGAACTCATCCAAATAAATAATTTCAATACTGAGCAAGCCATCATTTTTAGCAAATGTTAAGCCTACATAAATTAAATAGAGCATTGAAATGATGATGAAGTGCACTAAATTTGAACTACCATCTCGATTCTTCTTTGCTGCCAACAAGTAAAGAATATGTAGAATTATATCATAAGCTACATTGAAAATAAAAATGATAGCAAGTATCACAGGAACTATAATACCATGATGAGTAATAAATACTATTGGTGCTTCTACGGTTGAAGCTGTATTAATCAAAATCAATATTGCAGTTAATAAAACTGCAAAAAATAACCATCTTTTAAATAAACTAGCTTCTTCATTAAAAGCATGAAAGTAATAACCCACTGCTAAAATCAGAGTTACAAAAACGAAAGTAAATAACTGATTTTCAACACCAAACAATCCGAGGAATTGTATTTTCAGTGTGATAATCCATATCACAAAAACTGATTGAAGAATAATAAACCACCATCTGCTTAGGTATGTTGAAGCGGTCATTAGGATAGAAAAAGCTAAAAATATTATAGCTGTTAATAGATAGGTATCTGATACTTGAAAGCCATTTCCTAATGATAAAAAAGATTGAAATACTATATAACTTCTGGCTGGAACCGCTAAGTCAAATACAAAGTTATGTACGTTTTGTAATGACAATTCTATACTTTGAGTCTTTCTTACCACTTCTTTAGGAAAAGCTATATCATAGCTATTCACCTGAGAGTAAAAACTAAAAGCCATTGTAATGACAAAAAGAAAAAGGAGCACCTGATAAATGCTCCTGTATTTATTTCTCCAGTTTTTCCAAAAATTAATATTATTCATAAGGTAATTATTCAATTACTTTTGGTACTCTAATATAGTTAGCATCCTTTTTAGGAGCATTTTTTAATCCTTCTTCATGAGAAAGTTGATTTTTTACTTTATCATCTCTCATTTGATTATCTTCAAATGACATAGAATCTAATGGTTCCACATTATCCGTATCTAACTCTTGAAGTTTCTCTACAAAAGAAAGCATATTATTCATGTCAGCAAGCATTTTATCCTTTGAATCTTCCTCAAATTCTAATCTCGCTAAATGTGCTATTTTCTCTAATGTTTCTTTATTGATACTCATACTCAATTTGAGTTTTTAATTCTTCAGAAATAATATCATAAACCTTTTCTTTTAACGCTGGTACATCCTCCATATTGAGCCCCTCGGTAGAAATTGGTTCATGATAAACCATCCTCATTTTTCTTCTTGAAATCAATGGAATTTTTTCGTCTGGTAAAATTATCCAATTATCTGGAAGCGTCACAGGTACAATTGGAATTTGTTTTATAATTGCTGCTCTAAACGCACCATCTTTAAATCGAGCCATTTCAGGAATTTTCCTTGACAAAATCCCACCTTCAGGAAACATTACTAAGGATCGATCCTCTCCCATTTTTTTTAATGCTAATTGAAATGCTTTGTAGGAATGCGTTTTACTTGCCCTATTTACCGTAACATGCAGCTTCTTAAACATATAACCGAATAAAGGTATTTTAGCTAAAGAACTTTTGCCTACATACACTACTGATTGAGGGGCAAAACCAAAGCTTACAATATCCAATAATGAAAAATGATTTGCACAATATACATATTGCTGCTTTACATCAATATATTCTTTTCCCTTAAATTCTTTTTTAATCCCTACTAAAAACAATGCGATATTCGCCCAAATTCTATTGACAACGATACAATGACGATGCCAATTTTTATTGAAAATTATAATCAAATAAAAAGGAAATAAGATTATGAATAATCCTACAAAAACAATTGCACACCAAAAAGTGTATATTTTCTTTAAAAAGTTTCGCATGCGTAAAGGCTAAAATTAGCAAATGACAAAAGAACTAAAAAATCAGGAAATATCCATTGGCTGGGATGTTGGTGGTTGGAGTGGAAAAAATCATGGACTTTGTATTTTAGAAACATTTAATGGTGAATTAAGGCTTACTATGGCTGAAAAACTCACTATTTATGCAATAAAAGAAGAAATTGAAAAAATTATAGCAGAAAAATCGGATACACATAAAATTACACTAGGAATTGATGCTCCCCTACAGTTTCCAAAATTATTTCAAGAAATAATAAAAAGTAATCCCATTAATATTTTCCAATCTAATCCAACTCAAAAGGAAAATCCTATTGCTTGGAGGCAAACTGACTTATTTATTAAAAAAGAATTTGGGAAAACTCCATTAAGTCCATCCTTTAGTTTTTTAACTAGCAATGCTACCGTTGCCATTACCCTATTAGGTGAATTAAAATCAAAAGGAATAGATTTATCTATTTTGCCCTTTGATAAAATCAGCTCTATAAATGCAATTGAGGTTTATCCAGGACTATTGAAGAGCAAAAAGATCAAAAGTAGTTTAGCATTTAATGTTTATCAGAAGATTTTAAGGGATAGCCAGTTTCAAAATATAGAAGGTTTTGAGTATTATTTTGGTGAGGCTAAAGTAAAAACAGATGTTGCAGACGCGGTAATATGTGCCTTGTACGGATTGGGTTTAAATGGCCATATAAAATCCATTCCTAATCTTGAAACAACCATTCCTTCTAAATACCTTGATATCTGCAAAAATGAAGGTTGGATTTATCATCCAGTTATTTCTTGATTAAATTTATGTGCTAATAAACGGGTTTTATTATTAAACCTTACAAATAAAATTATAGCCGTTACACTAAGTCCAATTAATAAACCATACCAAATTCCTTTTTCCTGAAAATCAAAAACAAAAGCTAATAAGTAACCTGAAGGGAGTCCAATCACCCAATACGCCATAAAGGTAACAGCAGTAGGTAATTTAACATCCCCCATACCTCTTAATGCGCCCAAACCTACTACCTGAATACCATCAGATAGTTGAAACAAAGCAGCTATGATTAACAATGATGAGGCGATTTGAATTACACTTTGATCTGAAGTATATAGAAAAGGCAGTAAATCATTCAAGCTCATGAAAAGAATTCCAGTAAAACTCATGAAAATTATAGCCATCAAAAAACAGGTGAAAGCAGCAATTCTCAAGGTAGGAATATCTCTTTGTCCTAATTGATTGCCAACTCTTACTGTTGCTGCTGCTGAAATTCCCGTTGCCATCATATAACTTATAGAAGCTAAATTCATTGCTACTTGATGAGCAGCCAATGGCGTGGCTCCCATCCAACCAATCATAACAGCCGCTGAAGCAAATGCACCTACTTCAAATATATACTGAAAACCAGTTGGGACACCAAGATTTAACAATTGTTTGAATGATTTTTTATTCCAAACTGTAACTTTAAAATGTGTCCAATACTTTTTAAATTGATGGAAATATAAAACAAATATAACCATTCCAATTGCCATCAAAACTCTTGATATTAAGGTAGCCCAACCAGCTCCTACCAATCCTAATGGTTCAAATCCAATTTTCCCAAATATTAAAATATAATTTAAAATGATATTAATGACGTTTGCGGACAAAGTAATATACATAGCCTGCTTTGTCATAGATAAGCCTTCTGCAAATTGCTTAAAGGTTTGAAAAATCATAAAAGGAAGCAAAGAAAATCCTATTATGGCAAGATAGGGCTTAGCCAATATAATAACCTCTTTAGGCTGATTAAGAATATCTAATATATAGCCTCCAAATAATAATAAAATGAAAAGAAGTAATCCAAATATAAAATTGATCACGAAACTGTGCTTTAAAAACCGCATTGAAGCCCTATGGTTTCCTTCTCCGTCTGCTTGAGCTACCAAAGGTGTTAATCCAAAAGAAACGCCAATTCCAAACATCATCGTAACACTAAAAACAGCATTCGCTATTGATACCGCTGCTAGCTCATTTGTACCTACTCTCCCAACCATAACAGAATCAGCCGCTCCTACTAAAACATGGCCCAATTGGCTCAAAACAACAGGATAGGCTAGTAAATAGTTGCGCTTGAAGTGTTCTTTAAAATCTCGAGCTTTCATTCAATTCAATTTGGAACGCAAAACTAAGCATATAAAACTGTATTTAAGGAAGAAAATAAAGAGGAATCCATAATATTTTTATTATCTTTATCTTATATTTTTTTGTAATAATTCAATTACTATGCGCTCATTAAGTATATTTCTAAACTTTATATTTTTTACTATTCTGGTTTCCTCAATTCAGATTAATTGTAGCCTAGGTCAAAGTGTAAAAAAGTATAATAAATACATAGAAAAAGCAGCAAAAAGCTTTGAAAAAGGTAAGTATGAAAAAGCACTCAGCCTTTCAAAAAAGCTTGAGCAGAAAAGCACAGAGAAATTTGGCAATCAAAATCAATTTATAGCGGTAGCTAAACTTAAACAAGCAAAATACAATTGGGCCTTAGGTCAATTTACTAACTATTATAAGCTAAATGATGAAGCCGTTGAAATCAGCAAAGCAGCAAATGGTGACAACTCTATTAGCCATGGAATCAATTTGATTGATGCTTCACAAAATATGGTGAATTATGGTAATTATGTTTTAGCCTATGATTACTTGATTCAAGCAATTGAAATATTTGAAAAATCACCTGAAGCTGGAGAAGCTTATATGAGTGATTTAAAACTCAGAAAAGCAGAAATATTAACAGCAATTGGACAATACAATCAAGCATTGAAATTAATTAATCAGGAAGAGCCCTTTTATTTACAAAGAACCTTAAATAAAGAGGGTAATGTTAATAAGGATGAATTAGAAAGACGGTATCAAGATGCTGCAAGGCTTATCACTTTAAAAAGTAACGTTTTAAGACATAAGGGAGAAATCAGACGAGCTGATTCTGCTTTTTCTGTTGGTGAGAACTGGATAAAAGATAAGCTCAATAGAAGAAATAAATATTTTGCAGAACACCTTTATCTGTTTGCAGAGTTCTTGGAAGAAAATGGAACTAGAGAATTACCATTTAGCTACTATAGTGATGCTTACGTTTTTTCTATCTCGTCAAATGGAGATCACCATCCTCAAACCTTAAAATATTTAGAAAAGTTAATTATAAACACAATTAATGAAGATAACATCAATAGAGCATTAGCCTACTATAAAGATTTAGATAAAATATTAAAATTAAATTTTGAAAAAAGCAGTTCTCATTTTGTAAAGCTTGCTTCCATCTCATTTATATCTGATCTTAAAAAAGGGAAAATAGAAAAAGTTGAAAAAGCAGCTCAAAAGCTTACTGAAGATAAAAATTTACTTCCCTCTGATCATCCGATTAATATAGACTTGCTATATACTTTGAAAGATGTGGCAAGTGCCAAGAATCAATATCAAAATGCCCAACAGTATCTAAAAGAAATTGTAAAATTAAAATCACAATTATACGGAGATACAAGTATAAACACTGCATTAAGTAGAATTGACTTAGCTCATCATTTATTAGACTATAGTGATAATTTTGAAGAGGCAGTTGGGATTTATGAAAGAGAATTTTTCGGAAAAGTAGAGAATGAAATCACATCTAAACATTATAAATATGTTCCACTCTTGAATCACCTTGCTTCAGCATATCAAATTGATGATGATTATGAAAAAGCTTCAAAAATGTTGGATGAAGCGCTTTTAGTGACAAGAGAAAAATATGATAATCAAGATATAGATTTTGGAAAAGAATTGAACCTGATTGCAGACCTTCAAATAAAAATTGGAGAGTATGAAAAAGCAGGTGAAAATATAAATGAATCACTAAAAATTTTAGAAAACTTCAATAGTGATTTTAATATAGTACATTATATAATGGCGCTAGAAACCTATGCGAAATTAATGTCTATAAAAGGTTTCTTTGATGAATCAGAAGAGGCTTTAGAACTTTCCCAAAAATTATATTCAAAGTCAGTCCCTAGTCCGGAATATAATCCTTTGACTTCTTCATTAGAATTAGCTTCTGTTTATATGCAAGTTGGTAAATATTCAGAAACTGAAGAGATTTTAACTCCAGCTTTAAAGAATTATGTAGCGCTTTATGGAAAAGACAGCAGAAAACTAATACTCCCTTTGACTGATTTTGGTAGACTGGAGCTCATTAAAGGAAACTATACCAAAACCGAAGAATTAGCGAGAAGAGCCTTAGAAATATCTGAGAAGATTTTCGGAATAGAATCTACTAAAAATGCACCTGCTGTATTATTGTTGGGTGAGTTATACGAAACATTAGGTGATTTCGACAAATCTGAAGAATACTATAGTAGAGCTATTACTATTTTAGAAAAACAGTTTGGAAGAGATCATGTGGATGTAGCAACAACTATTTCAAAATTGGCAATCGTAATGTTTTATGAAGGAGGCGAAGAAAATGATGATGAAATCCAAAAGCTACTATTTGAAGCGAAAGAAATTATTGGAAAAAGATTTTCAACAAAAAGCCCTCTTTATGCTGATTTATTAAAAGACATGGCTCGTTTCTTCATATCCGAAAATAAGCTAGATGAAGCCCTAGATTATTTAGCTCAATCCGAAGAAATATGGATTGAAAAGGCAGGAAGAAGAAATAACATTAAAGCAGCAGATATACACATTTTAAGAGGTGATATATATTATAAACAAAGAAAATGGAGAGAAGCTGAAAATGAATATGAAGAAAGCCAAAAAGTAAATGAAAAATTCTTTAACGATAAGCACCCAGAATATGTAAAAGCTACTTCAAGATTGAGTAAGGTTTACTTTATGAACGGTGATGAAAGAAAAGCAAAGCAATACATTGATGAGGTAATGCTTAATTACAATCGATTTATTAAAGAATATTTCCCTGCCTTAAGTGAAAGAGAGAAGACAAAATATTGGAATACTATTAAAAATGACTACAACTACTTTAATACCATTGCTTTAAAATTTTATGATCGCTATCCAGAAATGATTGAATCAGTGTATAACAATGCACTTAAAACAAAAGGATTATTGTTGAGCAGTTCTATAAAGATGCGAGAAAGAATTCTTAATAGTAATGATTCCACACTTAAACAGCAATATTTTGATTGGTTAGATAAGAAAGAACTTCTATCTAATGCCATTTCTATGAGTTCGGAACAACTGGATAATGAAGGTATAAATGTAGGACAGCTATCAAGAGAAGTAGAATTAATTGAAAAATCATTAAGTCAGCAGTCGGATTTATTCAGTGAAGGTATAACGCAAGAAGATCTTGATTGGAAAAAGATTAGACAGACTTTACAGCCTAATGAAGTAGCAATTGAAATGGTAAGATTTAGATATTTCGACCATTATGTTACCGATTCTGTTGTTTATCTTATGTTAATTCTAAAAAATGACACAGAAAGTAAGCCTGAATATGTAGTGATGGAAAATGGAAATGATATGGAGTCCAAATTTTTCAACAACTACAGAAATGCTATTAAATACAGAGTAAAGGATAGCTTCTCGTACCGTAATTTTTGGGAACCAATTGAACAAAAAATAGGGGAAAATAAAACAATTTATATTTCAGCTGATGGTGTTTATAATCAAATAAACCTAGAAGCTATTCCTCTTCAAAATAATCAATACTTGATTGATAAAGCTAACATAGTACTACTTAGCAATACCAAAGATTTGTACCTAAAAAAGTCTGAAAAAGAAAATAATCAAGAACAAAAATCAGCTCTCTTATTTGGTGATCCAAAGTTTTATATAGCCTCTAGAAATGACTACATAAGTGAATTTAGATCTGGAGCTACTCAAATAAGTGATTTACCGGGAACCCAAAAAGAAATTAATGCGCTAACAGAATTATTCCAGAAAAATGGATGGAAAACCTCAAGATATACTAAAACAGAAGCTGCGGAAGAAACCGTAAAGAATACCAAAAGCCCAAATGTATTTCATATTGCAACCCATGGATTTTTCACTGAAAAAGAAGATCGAAATCCGGATAATAGTTTTGAAAATAATCAAATGAATCAAAACCCGTTACTTAATACAGGCTTAATGCTTAAAGGTTCTGGAGATTTATTAGCTAAAACAAGATATAACTACAATTTAGAACCCGGTATTTTAACGGCTTATGAAGCCATGAACCTTAATTTTGATAAAACGGATTTAGTCGTTTTATCGGCTTGTGAAACTGGGCTTGGTGAGGTACATGGAGGCGAAGGAGTATATGGATTACAAAGATCCTTCTTAGTAGCAGGAGCTGAAACTCTTATCATGAGTTTATTCAAAGTTTCAGATGAAGCCACACAAAAATTGATGGTTTCATTTTATGAAAAATGGCTAGAAACTGGTGATAAAAGAAATGCTTTTATTGATGCTAAAAAGGAAATCCGTAATGAATACAAAGACCCAATTTACTGGGGTGCATTCGTTATGATTGGGTTATAAGTAAATGATTAATCCTTATTGTATTTCTTCCAATCACGAATAAAATCAGTCCAGGTCATAGGATTTAAGAAATTATTAGGAGGAACTATGCCTGTCATTTCATAAAGGCGGGCATATCTCCATTGATCATAATAAGGACTATTCTGATCGTATTGTTTTTCTAATAAAAGATTGAGTTCTCTTTTAAAATTGTTTAATTGATATTGTTGAACATCCGTTAGTTCCTTTTTAACAATAGTATCCGTAAAATAATCTGCATCAGGTAATGGATAAACTGTTACCTCATCTAGTAATACATTTTCTCTTACCATTAATTCTATTAAAGAATACGTTTTACCCTCCAATAATTCTGGAATGATAAATGTAGACGTCTGGTATCCAACACTTCTAAAAACTATGGTATCTCCAGGAAACGCTAGAAATGAGAAATAGCCTGAGTTATCAGCAACCGTTCCAGATTTACCATCTCCCATCAGGATTGTGGTAAAAGGTATTGCTTCCATATTTTCAGCATCTAAAACGACTCCAGTAATATTAATAGGGTCATCCTTTTGAGCAGATGCGACAAAACTAAACAGAAAAAAAATGACAGCTAAAAAAAGACTATTTCTCATAAAATTAAAAATTAATGATCCCAGTTATATTTATCTAAGGTTTCTAAACAAGCATTTAGTAATTGAACGGAATCCATAATATCTTGTTTATGGGCCATTTCAATTACTTGATGTATATTACGAGTAGGAATAGAGATCGCTCCTGCAATCGCTCCATTTTTACCCATTCTTTGCAATCCAGCAGTATCTGTCCCACCTGCAGTTAAAATTTCAGGTTGCCATTTAATGCTATTTCTATCCGCTGTTTGTTTCATGAATTCTACCATTCTGTAATCACAAATGGTCATGGCATCTAAAACTTTTATAGCTGTACCCTCTCCTAGAGAGGTAACTTTTTCGTGTGATTGAGCACCTGGTAAATCAAAGGCAATAGTAGTATCTAAAGCAATACCAAAATCAGGATTGATTTTATGCGAAGCTACATTAGCACCTCTCAATCCTACTTCCTCTTGAACTGTAAATACCGCATAAACATCATACGGGTGGTCTTTCAAGGTTTTTAATGCTTCAATTAATACAAATACTGAAACGCGGTTATCAATTGATTTACAGTTTACACAATCCCCCATTTCAATCAACTCACGTTCTCTGGTTACAGTATCTCCTACTGACACTATTTTCTCAACCTCCTCTTTCTTCATCCCTAAATCAATAAAGTAATCTGTAGTTTTAGACACTTTATTTCGTTCTTCTGGAGTCATTACGTGAATAGGTTTGGATCCCATAACCCCAATTACATCCTTTTTACCATGAACAATTACTCTTTGTGCAGTTAAAGTTTTAGGATCGAAGCCTCCTAAAGTAGTAAACCTCAAAAAGCCATTATCATCAATATGGGTAACCATAAAGCCAATTTCATCCATATGGGCAGCTACCATCACTTTTTTGCCTTCAGGATTGGTAGATGCCTTTTTTATTGCATGCACATTACCCATATTGTCGACCTCCACTTCATCAACCAATGGTTTTACTTGCTCAATTACAAGTTCTCTGATTCTTTTTTCATGACCCGGGGCTCCTGGAGTCTCACATATTTTGGATAATAACTCTATATCTAAATTCTGCATTTTTATAATTTTTATTTCTCAAAATTAATTGAATTATACTGCTATAAAATAATTTAAAATGAAAAGAATTGTTTGAAGGATTAAAATATGGGCACAAAAAAAGCCGATTGAACAACAATCAGCTTTAAATTCAGAATTTATAAATTATTTAAAATTATACTCTTCTGACACCAATAGCATTTAAGCCTTTTTTTCCATCAGTAGTTTCGAAAGTAACTTTATCGTTTTTCTCGATATCGTCCTCTAAACCACTTACGTGAACGAAGATTTCGTTCTCTGTTTCGTCTTCAATGATAAATCCAAAACCTTTGTCTTCATTGAAGAACTTTACTGTTCCAGTACTCATAAATAAATTGTTAGTAATTAAAATTTGAGGCAATATACATTTTTTGATCTGTATCGTTACTATTGTAGCATATTTATTTTATATGAAAAAATTGTTAATAGTTAGACATGCTAAGTCAAGCTGGGATAATCCTTCCTTAAATGATTATGACAGACCTTTGAATGATAGAGGAAAAAGAGATGCCCCTAAAATGAGTTTTTGGTTATCGAAAAAAGCTAATGTTGACTTGATCCTATCGAGTGGTGCAAGAAGAGCTTTGGATACAGCAAAGGCATTTCAAGCAACGCTTCATAGCCCATTAGAAATAGATGATAAATTATATCATGCTAGCTCTAAACAGCTTCTTTCAATTATTAAAAGTGTTGATGATGAAATTAATTCTTTAATGATAGTGAGTCACAATCCCGGAATAAATGATTTGGTGCATTATTTAAATTCGGGATTTCAAGAGAATGTGCCAACTTGTGGAATCTTACATTTTGACTTTGAAGTAAAAAAATGGAGTGCCACATCTAATAAAAATGCCACACTCCAAATTTTTCAATATCCTAAGAATTTATAATTACTTCACTTCAAAAGCTTGCTCATAGGATTCTTTAGCCATAGTAATTTTCAACTTATATTTTCCTTTTCCAATAAAGCTATTATTCAATTTACAATCCCATGTATATGAATTAAAGCCTTTCTGAGAGGTATCAGTCCATGAATGAATAGAATTCCCTTCTTCATTCATTAATTCAAATTTTACGGCCGCTTCTTTAGAAGAATTATTATATAATGGTAATTCTAAACTTGGAACATATTCTTTAGAATAAGGATGTGTTTTCTCACCCCATCTTTCACTGTAACGAATATTATCTAAATCAAAAGTGATGAGTTTTTGCTTATCAGATTTTTCAGCAATTTTTTGAATCGGTTTTACATCCAACACATACATACTTCTTCCATGAGTGGCCACGACCAATTCAAGATCTCTTGGGTGAACAATTAAATCGTAAGTAGCAACGTTAGGAATTGCTCCCATATGCATCCAGTTTTCTCCATCATTAATACTGGTATATAAACCATGATCAGTTCCTATATATAACAAACCTGCAACTTTAGGATCTTCGTATATCACATTAACTGATTCTTCGGGTAAATCGCCACTAATTGACTTCCAGTTTTCTCCAAAATCTGTGCTTTTATACACATAATTCTGGAAATTATCATTACGATATGCCGTTAAAGACAGGTAAACGGTACCTAAATCATGTTGAGATGGATGAATACTTGAAACCCATAAATCATCAGGAATTCCATTATTTAGCTTTTTAATACTTTGTCCTTCTTTTAATAACCAGACGTTACCATCATCAGTACCAAAATATAATGTACCAAAATCTAATGGTGATTCAGCAATTTCAGTAACCGTTGCAAAAGGAACATTCCCTTCTTTCGGACCATTGGTTAAATCGTTTGTAATGGCTGACCAGCTATCACCTTGATTTAAACTTCTATACACTTTCTGAGCTCCTATGTAGATAATGTCTGGATTATGATGACTCATTACAACTGGCGTTCTCCAATTAAATCGCAATCTATCTTCTCCTATATTATGCTTTGGAGTTATATACTTTCTATCACCAGTAGATCTATTAATTCTGTAGTAATTACCAAATTGGAATCCGACATATACAAGATCTGAATTTCTAGGATCAGCTGAAACGTACATACCGTCACCACCAAAAAGTCTCTCCCATTGACCTCTTTCATTAGGAATAGTTCGGGAACTACCTACCATAGTTCCATTATCTTGCAGACCACCATAAATATTGTAAGGCTTTTCCATATCCACATTCACAGTATAAAACTGCCCAACAGACATACTATTTTTATGATCCCAGGTAGCTCCGCCATCATATGAAATATAAAGCCCTCCATCATTTCCTAATATGATGTGATCTTCATCCTCAGGATTAATCCACATAGCATGATGATCAGCATGAACATCTCCTATAGTATCGGTTCTATTAAATGTTTTACCACCATCTCTAGAAACTACTAACGGAACACCTAATACATAAATCGTTTCTGGATTTTCGGTGGCTACACGAATTTCCCCGAAATAATAACCATAGGTATAATAAACACCTGATAAATCATAATCATGGGTCTTCTGCCATGTTTTTCCCTGATCTACCGATTTATACACTACGGCACCTTTCACGTCAGTATCAAACAAAGCTGCATTTGCATCGCCTAAGTAATCACTTAATGCTTTAGGTTGATAAACACCTTTTTCAACATCATTCTTAACATTTACAGCAGTATATCTTTTAGGGAAATTATTGCTATCTAAGAACTCATCTAAAGCTTTATTATCTAATTTTAAAAAATCCTTAACAGACATTTCCAAAAAGTCTGCTTGAGTTAAACCTTCTTCACCAGATTTTTTTTCCTTTTTTTCTTCTTTTTGATAATCCATTAAGGCATACATGATATCAGGATTAGACAGAGAAATATCTAAACCAATTCTACCAGTAAACTCATTATCATCAATCCCATTCATTGAAGGTGTCCAATTACCACCTCCATCAGTAGACATATAAACACCTGAACCTTCACCATTGCCTTCAAAATCCCAAGCATATCTTTTTCTTTGCCACATACTCGCCCAAAGCATATCAGAATTTTCAGGATGAATAATTAAGTCTATAGCTCCCGTCTTTTCATCTACATAAAGTACTTTATTCCAGTTTTCACCACCATCTGTAGTTTTAAAAACTCCTCTCTCCTCATTATCTGAATACAAACCTCCCATTGCTGCTACCCATACTGTATTTGGGTCTTCGGGATGTACAATTATTCTTCCGATATGCTGACTCGCAGGCAAACCTATAAATTCCCAACTCTTTCCTTTGTTTGTTGATTTATAGATTCCAGAACCTGCATAACTACTTCTACTAGAGTTATTCTCACCTGTACCTACATATATAATATTCTCATTCGAAGGGGCCAATGCAATATCTCCAATAGTTAAGGCCCCTACATTATCGAAAATCGGCTTAAAACTTATTCCATTATTTTCAGTATGATACAAACCTCCTGATGCATAAGCGATATAAAATTCTTTTATATTTTCATGATTAACCGCAATATCTATAATTCTTGCTCCTTGAATTACAGGTCCAACATTTCTAGCTGGATAATTTTTTAAAAGTGAGTTATTCGCTAACTGTTTTCTGTTTTCAATACCTTTCAAAATAGAAGATGCATCTGTTGGCTGAACTTGAGCCCAAGAAAGATATGAAACCATCAATAGGATGATAGAAGTGAATATTCGTTTCATAGTTTTAGTTTTAGTATGAACCGAATATCGAATATTAAAAGGAGAAAATTAAATTAAAATATATAATCGGATAAAAAACTGGATAATATGTGTTTTCAAATACTATGTATATAAATTATAAACATAATTATTCGGACTTTTTGAAATAAACTCTCACTTGAGGTTGGTTCCTATCTTCTCGCTGCTTTTCGTACCAAATAGTATTATTTGCAATATTGAAACTTATAAAAGAGTTTTGCTTAGTCTTTTGATCGAAGAAATCTAATTTAGTTAGAGAACTATTCGCTTTCCAAAAGCCCACATTTTGATCCCCATTTTCATTCCCATTATAAAATCTACCATCATCTGCGAGCAAAATCCACCGGTTAGGAAAAGCATATTTATCCGTATTGTTATAACCGTTCACAGTTACTTTATCAATAATCCACTTCCCAACAAGAGCCTCCTCTTGCATAATTTCAAGTTTTGGCAACTCCTTTTTGCGCTTTAACTCAATTTGAAAATGATTATGCTTATCATTTAAAAAAACTAAATTATCAGCAGCTTTTACTTTCCATGTCTTGGTGTCATCAAATGGTGTCCCTTGCATCATAACCAATTCATTTTTATCAGGATGAATCAACCAACTTTTCTCACTTGCAGTATCTAATAAACCAATCTGATATGTTCCTTTTTCATCGAAAACCAGATACCTTGTATTTTCATCTAAATAGTCACTTGTCATGTTATGCCCATTAGCTTTCACTGAAGCTATATACCAATTACCAAATAACATTTCTGGTGGGGTGGTATAATTACAGGATGTTATAAAAAAGATTATAAGTAATAAAGGAATCAGTTTTAAGGAACGCATTCAATATTTTTTTATCACTACAAATTATAAATTTAAAATGTTTCCGTTCAACTTAAAATAATTTCAGGGAAAATCAGATTTTGAGCATCATTTGAAATTTAACTTCAGACTTTGTATTTCCATTTATTTCCTCATTTCCTGAACCGATAGAATCCAGATCTAAATATCGAAACTGAGAATATCTAGCCCACAGTTGTAGATTTTTAGAAAATTTATATTGAGCTAATACGTAATTTCTAGTACCAGTATTTTGATATGCTGGAATTGAAAACGCATATAAAACATCTTTCTCATAAACATATTGTCTATTTTCATAATCATCCGTATCGAAAATAGAATAGCGTGTACTCAATCTGAAATTACCGAAATCAAAATTAATATCTTGGATTACAGCCATTCCATTTGTGTAAGATTCCTTAATTAAATACTCTGAAAACTGAGCTCTCATTTTGAAAGAAATAATACTTTTAGGCTTGATATCTAAATTCACTATATAATTTCTTTTTTGACCATTTGCCAATCCATAAAGATTTGACTCATCTAAAGTTTCTACATTTCTCTCTTTATTTTCGATGCGAAATTGTGAATAGAAATTAATTTGTCTGTTGAATTTATAATTAAATCTAATCAATGATTCATTCCCTTTCGAAGGAGCATCAGCACGAAATTTTAACCATGGAAAAATAAATTGATCATGGTATGCTGATATACTTAACTTTCTAAACGGCTGGTATTCAAGCCCCCAATAAACTCCCTTTTCATTTATATTCCTGGTATTCTCACCAAATGCATTTCCATAAAATGAATGAAAATCTTTTTGATAATGCCTAAGCACAATACTAGTTTGCACATTAGATGCAAGAGAAGCTATAAAACCACCAACACTACCAATTCCCTTTGATGAACTCATGGCTGATTCTCCAAAAAAATGAAAATTTCGCCAATAGTAATTTACAAATAAGCCATAATTAGAGTTTTGATCTCCACTAAATTCAAATTGATTGTATTTATTGTTTTGACGAAAATAGGGCCTATCATAAATAGTTTGAATAAAATTTAAACCCACATTTAATTTTTGATCTGTAGTTGTAAAAAGTAGATTTCCACCAAAATTCTGCGCATTGATAGCATTCTTTGCTTCCAATTCTGAATTTGTTCTATGAAACCCATTTAATCTTATGGATGAAAAATATTCTTCTTGGCTTAGTGCCGAATCTATTTCGGTGCTGGCATCTATTGAATTATAACTGTAAAATGAAGTGAAATCTAAATTACTATGAATTGAGTAGGTAGCAGCTATTCCTCTAAAAAAATTGGTTTCCAAAACAGAAGTGTAAGGCAAGGCCCCTAAATTACTTCTTCTGGCAGTAGCTACTGTTTGGCTACCTTTTCCTACAGAAAAACCTGCACCAAAAAGTAAAGACTGACCTAATTGCAATTGATAATCACCTAAAATTATATTTTTCAATTTCCCAATATTTTCTAATTGGGCATGAAAAGACCAATAATCCATACCATATTGGCTCTGGCCTGGATTCCATGACAATTTTTCTCCTGCATCCTTCTCGGCAGTAAACCCAAAGCTAAAATCATCATTATGACTTATCCTAAAGCGCGTATAAACTCTATTGGGGCTACCTAAATATGGATTATCTGTTTCAATATCATACCCAGCCTTAGGCTCTATTACCCTATCTGACCGAATAATCAAATAATTATTTTCTTCCTCTAATATTCTTCTCAATAAATATCTATTATCTGATTGTAAACCGTCATCAATAATACTTATAAAGGGTAAGATTGATTTTATGGTTTGCAAATCAAATTCAGGGACAGCTTGCAGTTCATAAATAGAAAGAAAATCTCCATTTTTTGCACGATAAGCTAAAAATTCATTTATCTGAATATTACTTAATATCAATAATGATTGTAAATCTTGTCTATTAGCCTTATTTAAGTTTATGGGTGATTGATAAATTTGAAATAAGGATTCATATAAATCTTCATAATTAAGCTCAGAATCCTGAATTGGAAAGTTTCTTTCAATGAAATCTTCTAAGTCAAAGTCCTGTTGTTGCGCATTAATTATGTGTATTGAAAATAATTGAATCAGAATAAAAATACTCAATATGTAATTCTTGAGTATCATCTTCTTTTTAAACTGTAATGAATTGAAATACTATGGGAAATGCCTAGTTCGGCATGATTACTTAAAGCATAATCCCAATTAATATCTATAAATTCAATTCCAAGTCCGTAAAAGGATTGATATGAAGCGCTTCTCATGCCCGCTCTTAAGTAAAACTTTTTAAGAAAATTATATTCCGCTCCTATTTTTAATTGAGTAGGAAATAATATATCTTTTTCAAGTTCCACATTGAAAAGAATGTATTCCTGTGGAGTATAAGAAACTCCCATTTTTAATAGGGTTGGAATTCTTTGTGCTGAAACTGAACCCAACTTGGATTGAGATATATTCAAAGCTTGCGCTCCTATTTTTAATTTTGGTGTAAGGCTTGCTATTCCGCCAAAATCAAATGAAAATGCATTTCTAACTCCAAAATCAAGTACACTTACTTGAAGGTAATTAACATTGAGACCGATTTTAATTATTCCAATTTCGGTTGCATAGCCCAATGTAGCTTTATGCTCATTGTAAATATCTCCACCAAATCTCATTACGTTAATAGCCGTATATCCAAATGGTAATTTACTGGTAATTCCTACAGCCATAATATTCATGGAGGGCAATGAATATTTATTTTCATAAGAAGCTCCAACTTCAATTCCACTTGTTGAGGTTATACCAGCGATATTCCTGTAGGAGGACCAATATCCTTCCATTGCTACAGTAGCATCGGCAAGACCAATCACTTTAGCTGATACAGGCGAATAAATGGATTGCGCTTGTATTTGAACGACTATAAGAAGTAAGGTTAGGTTGATAGTTAAAAACTTCATGTTTTTGAATAAGAAAACAAAAGTATTTAATTTAGATAATAAATATATAGAAATAAATTTGATTAATAATATTAAATATTGCTTTTACACAATTTTGACAATTTGTTTATTCAAATATGGAACAGCAAATTCTCAAATTGACACAAGTTATTATGATTCAGGCAAGATAAAAGCTGTTGGAGAAGCAAAAAAGGGTATTAAGGAGAATGAATGGATCTACTATTTTCCAAATGGAGAAATCAATTCTATTGAGCATTATAAATCAGGTGAGCTTCATGGAAAATTGATAAAATTTCATGAAAACGGAAATTTAAATGCCGAAGAAAATTGGGTTAATGGAGATTTAGAGGGGAAAGCTACTTACTATTAC
Organism: Marivirga arenosa; assembly: GCF_030503875.2. Lineage (NCBI taxonomy): Bacteria > Pseudomonadati > Bacteroidota > Cytophagia > Cytophagales > Marivirgaceae > Marivirga > Marivirga arenosa. The sequence goes on from NZ_CP129968.2 coordinate 3,207,930, forward strand.
AGGAGCGGAAGAATTGAGAAGCAGGGAGAATATTTAAATAGCAACTATGATGGATTATGGGAATTTTATCATAAAAATGGAAAGCTAAGACAAGCTGGCAATTATGAGAAGGGGCTTCCTGACGGTCCATGGAAATTTTATAATGAAGACGGTCAAATCATTCAATCTGGTAGCTATACCGAGGGTAAAGAAAATGGTCATTGGGTTTTTTATGACAATAAGGGTCGTAAAACTTATGAAGGAAATTACGAAATGGGAGAAAAAATTGGGGATTGGTACTACTTCAATAGATTTGGGAAAAAGAAATTAGTTGCTAAAAATAAAATAGATTAAATACCAGATTTTACATTAATAAAGAAGCCAGTCTCATTTAATGCATTAATTGAATATTCTAACCTTAAGACTGCATCATAAAAAGTAACCAAATCAAGCCCAGCACCATAGCTGTATATGTATCTATTTGATAATAATGGACTAACTGATATTCTACTTCTATCACTAATATTATTTTGTACATAGCCATGATCAAAAAACACTTTAAAGTAAGCTGCAAAAGGTACTTTTCTAAATTGTTTCAATGGCATAAGCCTGCCCAAATTTGCTTCAATTGAAAACAGTTCTTTTTTCAATTCAGTTTTATGCATCACATAATGTTGACCCTGGATTACATATAGTTCATATCCTTTTAGTAAATTATTTGAAAAGCCTAAACCCTCAAAGTTATTATAGGGTTGAAATTTAGGGTAACTAGTGTAAGCAGTAAATGACGAGGCAATATTAAAATTATATTTCAAAGGTTTATAGTAAGCTAATAATCCTCTAAAATTTCCTTGGTCTATATCTTTAAAAATACCTAATCCAATTTTTGTGAATCTGGCATCAATAAGAAACCCTTTTAAAGGGTAATTATTCCTATCTCTAAAATCTCTTCTAAACCTATAGGATAAGCCTATATAATCTTGTTCAACATCTTGATTTTGACCCAAATACTCACTATTAAACTGTAATACCTCATCAATTATGGTTGTTCGGGAGTATACCAAATTTAATGAGTGAGTATTATAATAAGATTCTCTATAGTTAAAGAAAAGAAAGCTATTCATCGAGTTAGAGATGATTTGCCGTTCACTATCATCACCAAAAATGCTATCCGCATCAATGAATAAACGTTTATTCTCTACATTTGAGTAATCAACCTGATCAAATTCACTGTATGAAAAACCAAGCCCCATGCCAAACGTTTGAGCTTTATTCAAATATGGAATATTATAAGCAAAATTAAACCTCCTTTTAAATCCAAATTGAGCCATTGCGGAAAGGCGTTCATTTAATCCTCTTACATTAAACTGATCAAATTTAAATCCATATTCAAATCGATCAGTTGCTGCATTCTGATTAAAAAGCCAATCACTAAAATTTCTGTCTGCTAATTTAAATATCACACTAGGCCAGATATACCATCTTTCTTCCACAAAGAAAATTACTTGAATATGATTTTCATCTGAATTTTCAATAAACTCTATTTCTGCCCTTACAGAATTAAAAAGTCCGGTGTTAAAAATCTTATTCTCATCAAGCTTGATTAAGTCCTTTAATTCTTTAAAAGGATAACTTACATTAGTCTGTAAATCAATTTCTCTGGTAATAATCTTTCGTTTAGTTTTTTTATTACCTCTAATTTCAATTTTTTCAAGATACAGTATTTGATTTTGAAGACTATCTTTAAGCTTATTTTCAATGCTTTTATTATCGGAATTTAAATTAACTGAAACCTGACTTTTTGCGTTAGGTAGAAAGATCAGGGTTACTATACCTAAATATATAATATACTTAAAGATTAAATTAAATCTTAAGTGTTTTAGTAATTCAATATTTAGATTAGTTAATTTTATAATCTTTAAATTTAGTTTTAATCAATTGTCTAATTCCAGAAAAAATACTGTTACAAAAACCATACGAAAAGTAGCCACTTGGCCTATTCTCTTTTATCAATATGGGATTTCTCCTTTTTTTCCTTCTGCTTGTCGCTTCACTCCTACCTGTTCAGAATACACCAAACAAGCAATTTTAAAACATGGTTTACTTAAGGGTTCAAAATTATCAGCAAAAAGAATTTCAAAATGTCACCCATGGGGAGGGTCAGGTTATGACCCTGTTCCTTAAATTCTATTTTCAGCTTTTAATGATTGAAAAATGAAATATACTCCTGCCAAAACAAGTGGAATACTTAACCACTGCCCCATATTTAAGCTTAAATCATCTTCAAAAGCTACTTGATTTTCTTTTATAAACTCATATAAAAATCTTAACCCAAAACAAGCAATCAGGAAGATACCAAAAAGCCTTCCATCTGCCAACCCACTTCTGTTTTTATTCCATAAATAGAATAATACTAGAAATATAAATACACATGAAATCGCTTCGTATAATTGTGCTGCATGCCTTGGCACTCCATTTCCATAGGTGGTCGCATATATAAATCCGCCTTTTTCATTATAATCGAAAACTGCATCTTTAGGAACTATCAAATGCTGAGTAATACTTTGCTCTTGCAGTTTATCAAGAAGCTGATTTTCAGAAAATCTTTTCACATCTTCCAATTTATTTTTACTATTGAAGGCAATTTGCAACTTAACTGGATACTCATATCTGCTTTCATTTGATCCTTCTATCAAATTCGATCTCTTTACTTTTTCCACCTCTACATCTTCTATTGCAGATGTTAAATAATTCACTCTCAATTCAACTTCACGGCCAAAAACAACTCCATATGGCTTATCTGTTGGCTCGCCAATGATTTCAGAATTCATAAAATTACCAGTCCTAATCAACGCCCCAGTTATCGCCACAACAATAACGATTCTATCCAAAATCCATAAATAGCTTATATCCTTATACTTACGTGAGAAAAGATAAAGAGCAATTAATATCCCAGCTGCTCCACCATGACTTGCTAATCCACCTTCCCAAATTTTGAGAATATCCAGAGGGTTACTTAAGTATCTTGTGGGCTCATAGAATAATACATGTCCCAATCTTGCCCCTATGATAGTGGCTAAAACCATATATAAGGTCAGAATTTCAACTTGCTTTTCTTTCTTACCTTCTTTTTTGAAAATGTAGAACATTACTTGCTGAGAAATAATAAATCCCAATGCGAAGAGTAATCCATACCATCTTAATTCAGTAAATCCCAAATCAACAATATAAGGCTTGGGCGACCATACAATATAGCTAAGCATATTTATTTTAGTTTAACACAAAATTAGGGTAAAAAGAGAAATCTCAATGATTTATTCTGCTTTTTCAAGCTCTTCCAATTCTTCTTTAAATGAAGAAGACAAAATAGGAAACCTACACCAGGTTTTAGGATCTACATTATAATCATCTAGATGGAAAGAAACCGCTATTCTTTCTCTTTTCCACTGATTTCTTGACCATAATTTAAAAAACTTTTGAATAGAGGGCTTTAGTATAGATTTTTCACCATTCCAAGTTAATCTTAATTTTTCATATATTTCTAAAGGTGAATAACGATCCCTGATGGCTAATTCTTCTATAGATTGCAGTAATGGGTAGGGCATTAAATCACTTTCATCAGATTGCGATTTTTCGGAAGGTCTTAATTCGGCTGTAGGCCGAAGACTATTTACATAACTTAAACTAGCATAGCCTAACTCTTTTTCCGCCCATTTTAACCATTGAATAATGAAAGGCTTATCAATTGCAGCAATTGGTGCGATACTGCCACTTGTATCACCATCCATGGTGGTATAACCCACACTTCCTTCGCTTCTATTAGAGGTAGTAAGTAATAAAGCATTATTTATATTAGCTAAAATCCAAATAATTGGAGATCTAGCCCTTGCTTGAATATTTTGTAAAGCAATATCGTCTTGGTCCCAATTCAGCTGTCTTCCAATACTTTTAGATATCTTTTGAGTATACCCTTCTACCTCATCATCGATGGACCAATTATAAAAAACAGCTCCTATTTCATTTGCCAATTCCTTTGCTGATTTAAAAGTAGCTTCTCCTGAATTGACCGTACTTTGGTAGGCGGTTGTAAAAAGTCTTTTAGCTATCTCCTTTTCTGGAGCTTTTGAATCTTTAATTCCCTCGTACCATTCAATTTTATGGATTCTTTCGAGAAAAACTGATAGGCTCAATTCCTTAAGTCCAAGTTTTATCATTTCAGCTACCAAAACTGCAGTTGAAGAGGAATCTGCACCACCACTCAACGACAGTACAAAACCATTGCTATAACTTTTTCTTAAATAATCATATAGAGCCAGGCTAACAGCTCTTCTAAATTCTTGATTTATATCTACTTCAGGAATAGAAATTGATTTCTCATCATCGGTATCCCATGTTCCTATTTGAAAATTTTGAAAAGAAAGCAACTCATTTTTGAATTTTAATTCTCCGTGACTTGCTATTATCAATTCCCCATCATAGATCATTCTACCTGCCTCATTGCCTAATAAATTAGCATAAACATATATACAGTTATAGTTTTTAGAACTATCTAAAACTAAGTCGTTTCTGCTTTTAGTCTTATTAAGTGCAAAGTGACTAGCCGAGGGGTTTAAAATTATATCAACTCCTCTTTTACATAATCTATTGGCTGGACGATCCTCCCTCCAGGCATCTTCACATATCTCTAGTCCTATCGTGAAACCTTTGTAATCAACAGTATAATCTCCAATAGGAATAATTCTATCGTCTATTTTGATTTCCGTTTGCTTTCCAACTGGCCATTCCATAAACCACCTTGGTTCATAATGCACACCATCTTTTGCTAAGTTTTGTTTTGGAATGATATATTGTATTTCATTATGATCGCAAAAGGCAGCACAATTATATAAATCACCTTCAAATTTAATAGGAAGTCCCACAACGAATGCCATATCAGGTGCTTCAGGTAATATTCTGCTTACTAATATATTTAAAGCCTTTTGCCACATCCAATCAGATAAGAAAACGTCTTGGCAACCGTACCCACAAATAGTTAATTCAGGAAAACATAAAAGTTCAACCCTTTGAGATTTAGCTTCTTTTAATGCACCCAATATATTTAGAGTGTTTCCTGTCCAGTCTAATGGAATTTGATTAAGAGTTGCACCAGCAATTTTCATAATAATAATTTTAGAATTGCTGCTTAGAATTATAATTCTAAGACAGTTTTAATTTTTGGCAAGCTTTAAAGGCAGCATTTTGCTCTGCTTTCTTTTTATTAAGACCAGCTCCTTTTGCTATTTTTTCTCCATCAATAATGATCACGGCTTTGAATTCTCTTTTCATCCCTTCTTGTTTGTGGTCTTCTATATCAAAGCGTAAAGATCTATTTTTCTTTTGAGACCATTCAATGAGAATACTTTTATAATTAGTATTGTTTTCAATTATCTCATCTAAATCGAAATGGGGAATAATTAGTTTATTGATGATAAACTTTTTACAGTATTTATATCCTCTATCTATGTAAACCGCACCAATGAAAGCTTCCATCATATCACCATAAATCGACTTAAAGTGATATTTGCTTTTAGAAAAATCAGCCTCAAGCATCTGACCAATTCCTATTTTCTTTGCCAGTAAACTTAAAGATTCTCTGTTGACAATACGAGATCGGATTTCAGTAAGAAAGCCTTCATCTTTAAAAGGATATTTTTTAAAAAGGTAATCTGCTACAACTGCACCTAGCACTGCATCACCTAAATACTCCAGTCTTTCATTTGAAGCTTTAAATCCATTTGGTAATGTTTTGGCTACACTTGAATGTTGAGTAACAAGACGGAATAGCTCTAAACGAAAAGGCTTGTAGCCGACAATAGATTTAACTGCAGCTACAAGCCTTTTATCATTTTTATTTAATTTTTTGAGAGAAGAAAGAACGCGTCTGATCAAAGTTGGAAATTAATCTAACTTTCTTAAAACAATTGAAGTATTATGACCTCCAAAGCCAAAAGTATTACTTAATACTGTCTTTACTTCTCTTTTTTGCGCTTTGTTAAATGTGAAATTCAATTTTGAATCGAATTGATCATCATCAGTGAAATGGTTAATAGTAGGAGGTACTATTTGTTTTTCCAAAGCGAAAATACAAGCTAATGCTTCGATAGCTCCAGCTGCTCCTAATAAGTGGCCTGTCATTGATTTAGTAGAGCTAATATTTAAGTTATAAGCATGATCACCAAATACTTTCTTAATGGCTTGTGACTCACTCAAATCTCCTAATGGAGTTGATGTACCATGAACATTGATATAATCAACTTCAGTGGGATCAATATTAGCATCTTCCAATGCATATTTCATCACATTAGTAGCACCTAGTCCTTCTGGATGTGGAGCTGTCATATGATAAGCATCAGCAGACATTCCTCCACCTATTACTTCAGCATAAATCTTTGCTCCTCTGGCTACTGCATGTTCATATTCCTCTAGAATTAGTGCAGCTCCTCCTTCACCTAATACAAAACCATCTCTGTCTTTGTCAAATGGTCTAGATGCAGTAGAAGGATCATCATTTCTTTCCGATAAAGCCTTCATTGCGTTAAATCCACCAATTCCAGCTTCAGTAACTGAAGCTTCTGAACCGCCAGAAATAAAAATATCTGCCTTACCTAATCTAATGTAATTATATGCATCAATCAATGCGTTTGTTGCTGATGCACAAGCCGATACCGTTACAAAATTCGGTCCTCTAAAACCGTATTTTATAGAAATGAGCCCTGCACAGATATCAGAAATCATCTTAGGGATGAAAAATGGATTGAAGCGAGGATTTCTGTCATTAGAAACAAAATTATCTACCTCGTCTTGAAAAGTTTTTAAGCCTCCAATACCAGAACCCCAGATTACTCCTGCTCTATCTAAATTAATTTTAGATAAATCAAGCTTAGAATCTTGGATTGCCTGCTCAGCGGTAATCATACCATACTGAGTAAAAGGATCCATTTTCCTGGCTTCCTTGCGATCAAGATAATCCTCAGCTTTGAAGTTCTTTACTTCGCAAGCAAACTGAGTTTTGAATTTGGATGCATCAAATTTAGTAATGGGACCGGCTCCGCTTGTACCCTTAGCCAAGTTCTCCCAATATTCTTCGACAGAATTACCAATGGGTGTTAAAGCACCCAGTCCCGTTACAACTACCCTTTTTAAATTCATAAATGAATTATGAGCTATTAAATTATTTTACGTTTTCTTCTAAGTAAGAAATGGCCTGACCTACAGTACCAATGTTTTCTGCTTGATCATCTGGAATAGAGATATTGAATTCCTTTTCGAATTCCATAATCAATTCCACTGTATCAAGTGAATCTGCTCCTAAATCATTGGTGAAACTTGCTTCTGCAGTCACTTCTGACTCTTCTACACCTAGTTTGTCAATGATAATTGCCTTTACTTTCTGTGCTATTTCAGACATTATTTTAGAATTTTAGTTTTAAATACACCGCAAAGAAATGTATTTCCCCCATTAATGTCAAACTATTTTTTTCCTTTCGTACAAGTATTTTCCTTTATTCCTCAACTTTGCACTTCAGACTTTAGATTAAATCGAATTATTTATAACTTAAGGTTATGGACAAAAAAATGTGGAAAGATACTTTTACGGTTGATTTCAAATTATTAGCCATCTCGTCTCCTATTCCTGATTTTCAAATGGCTTGGAATATTAATCAATATACAAACTTCACATTAAAAAGGGTAAAAGATCATTTTATTGAATTAAAAAAAGATCAATTTCTGAATACTTCATGTTTTCAGTTTAAAACAGACCATGTTTCAATAAAGTTATTGAAAAATAAATTAAATGATAGTGAGGCCAAACAAGTGTTTCTAATTCCTGAGATGAAAAATATTGATTATTTCCTTCTTATTCAAGATGATACGGAAGAATTACAAATACTTAATGTAAAAAGTACACTAAGTAAAATAAAAAATGTAATTTTGGTTCAAGTTTTGGATGCCGATCGCCTAAAATCGGTAGTTAACTTAATGACTTAAAAAAGATTATAGATAATGAAAAGAGAAAACATCAAATTCAACAAATCAAAAATTGTAGCGACAGTTGGCCCTGCTTCCAACACTAAAGAAATGCTACAAAAATTAGTGAAAGCAGGTGCAGATGTTTTTAGATTAAATTTCTCTCATGGCGACCATGAAACTCATCAACAAACATTAGGCTATATTGAAGAAATTAATAAAGAATGGGGAACCAACATCAGTATACTTCAAGATTTACAAGGCCCTAAAATTAGATTAGGGGACATTGTAAATGGTAAAACTGTCATAAAGGAAGGTGATGAATTCATTATTACGATTAATGAGATAGAAGGTGATAGCAAAAAAGCCTCTACCACCTACCAAGGATTACCATCTGATGTTAAAAAAGGAGACACGATCCTGATTGATGATGGTAATATTCAATTAGAGGTGATTTCTTCAGATAAAACTGATGTAAAAACCAAAGTGATTTATGGTGGTGATCTGAAATCCAAAAAGGGTATAAATCTTCCTTTTACAAAAGTTTCTGCTCCAAGTTTAACTGAAAAGGATTTAGAGGACTTAAAATTCGGGCTTAAGAACGAGGTTGATTGGATTGCTTTATCTTTTGTTCGTTCTGCTGCTGACGTTTTAGATTTAAAAAATAGAATCCGCTACAATGGTAAAGATTGTAAAGTAGTTGCTAAAATAGAAAAGCCAGAGGCTCTTAAAGATATTGACAATATCATAGCCGCTACAGACGCTGTTATGGTTGCACGTGGTGATTTAGGAGTAGAAATCCCAATGGAAGATGTTCCGTTAGCACAAAAAATGATCATTAAAAAGTGTAATGATGCTTGCAAACCTGTTATTGTGGCAACCCAAATGATGGAAAGCATGATTGAGAATCCACGCCCTACAAGAGCAGAAACCAATGATGTGGCTAATGCAATTCTTGATGGTGGTGATGCCGTTATGCTATCAGCTGAATCAGCGGCTGGTCAATACCCAGTTGAAGCAGTTTTGAGTATGTCAAACACTATAGCTAGCATTGAAAAACATACTTCTATTTACCATAAATATGGACATGTTCATCGAGATTCAGAAACCTTCTTTAGTGATAACCTGGTACAAACTGCATGCAAATTAGCAGAAGAGACAGGAGCCAAAGCTATAGTTGGGATGACCAAATCTGGTTATACAGCCTACAGGTTAGCAAGCCATAGACCTAAGGCTGGCATCTTTATATTTACAGGAAATAACGATTTACTAGAAACTATCAATTTGGTTTGGGGAGTAAGAGGTTATATTTATAATAACTATGAGAGTACGGATAAAACTTTTGCTGATATAGAAAAAATCCTTAAAAAAGATAAGCACGTTGAAACTGGAGATATTATAATATTGATGGCAAGTATGCCAATTAAGGAGAAGAACAGAACTAATATGTTAAAAGTAACTGAGGTGAAATAAAGTTCTTTTTATAGCATTAAGAAAGCCATTGAATTAGATTTCAATGGCTTTTTTTATTTAAGATTATTTAAAATTTTCTTTAATCTTTTCAAAAGAACTTTTAATTCCTTCTAATTGATCCTCTGCTTTCGACTTTAATTCTTCCCAATCCTTTTCATCAGCATTTTCAATTTTATCAAGAATCTCTCTAGCCTCCTCCATTTTTGACTCAAGCTCTTTACCTTCTGGGCTTGCTTCAAGTTGTCCTTCAGCATATGCACCCTTTGTTTCTGCTTTGAGCTTATCAAAATCTGCTTTCCATTCTTCATATTGTGAAAAAATCTTTTGCTTTAAAGCATCTTTAGTATCCATAATTTTTATTCTATTAGTTTAAAAAGTTCTACTATTAATAACCCATTAGAATATATATTGTTACATTAAACCCCTATTCCTTCCTTAATGAGGTGTTTTCAAGCTTTTTCATGTCAATTATACTATTAAATAAATGAAATAGAATTCAAATCATTGTTCTTACAAAAGCGTATATTTTATTACGAATTAGGTATGAAAACCTAGATTATTTAATCCTTAATATTTAAAGAAAAAAAGTTAAGCACGGATAATTATAAAATACAAAAAAGAAACACTATTATTAATCCTAAGAAAAGATAAACTTTAGCTATCGACTTTTAAACTAAATTTCAAATAGGAAATGATGTTTTTATGAAAAAACACTTTAATACATTTATCTATTCATTTCCGATACAATTGGTATTAAATCATTTTAAAAAAAACCAATTATTACTACTCTGTTGGGTTTTATTATTTTCAATTATAAATGGAGGATTCGGAAAAGGTCTTGGTATCCCCTACTTATTCTTATCACCTGAATATTTAAACTCAGTAAGTTTCTCCAGTTATTTTATTGTTGGCCTCACGGTTGGTGGATTAATCGTTGCCTTCAATATAGCTACTTATATATTAGATGGTTATAAATTCCATTTCATAGGAGTTATTTCAAAGCCATTTTCAAAATTCTCTCTGAATAATTCAATCATTCCAATAGCCTTTATCATAAACTATATCATTCAAATTATCCATTATCAGATGGTTTATGAATTTATTGGATTTAAAGATGCCTTATTCCTAGCCTCCGCTTTACCAATAGGTATTTCTGTATCAATATTTTTCCTGCAGCTTTATTTTTGGTTCACTAATAAAGACTTCAGAGAGGTTTTAGCTGAAAGAGTAGAAAAAAGAATTAAAAAACTTAAAATAGGAAGAATAGCAGCAGTAAAATATCATAAAGACTTAAAGAAGCATGACCATTCGGTTGTAGGTTATTTCGATTTGAAATTCAGATGGATAAAAGTCCAGCACAAAACAAATCAGAAAATATTTCACGTAATCAATAGCATTTTTGACCAGAATCACCTTAATACTGTAATTGCTGAGTTTTTTATCTTTTTCATTATTCTGATTTTGGGCGCTTTTAGAGATTACCCTTTCTTTCAAATACCAGCTGCAGCAAGTGCTGTTTTATTTATCAGTATAATACTAATGGCAATTGGAGCCATTACTTTCTGGTTTAGATCTTGGGCTATAACCGGATCAATCGCTATTTTTTTTCTCATAAATCATCTTACAACCATAGATTTTTTAAGTAAAACACATTATGCACATGGCTTAAATTATGATACAACAGCCGTAGCTTACACACAGTCTGAAATAGATAAAATAATCAGCAAAAAAGCTATTGATCAGGATAAAGAAACAGGTTTAAAAATTTTAAACAATTGGAGAAACCAATTTCAGACAAAACCTAAAATGATATTATTAACGGCCAGTGGTGGCGGACAAAGAGCTGCTTATTGGACCATGAAAGCACTTCAAACTGCAGATAGTATTACGAAAGGTGATCTATTCAAACATACTGTAAGTATATCAGGTGCTTCCGGAGGACTTATTGGGGCTGCTTATTTTAGAGAATTAAAATATTTAAAAGAAAAGGGCGAAAACATAAATATATACAGCTCTGAATATCTTTCAAATATTGGGAAAGAAGCGCTTAACCCTATAATTTTCAGCCTACTGACTAACGATATTTTCATAAGATATCAATATTTTGAGTATGAAGGTTTCAGCTATCCAAAAGACAGAGGATATGCATTTGAGCAAAAGCTAAATAAAAATCTGGGTGGAATTTTAGATAAAAGAATTAAGGATTATCAACAAGCTGAATTAAGTGCTAGAATCCCTATGCTCTTCTTAGCGCCTACTAGTGTAAATGATGGCAGGAAATTATATGTAACTCCTAATAGTAGCTCATATATGTCTAAAAAAGCGATTAAAGATGATTCACTAAATTCATTGATGGACAATCGAAGTATTGATTTCCTTCGGATGTTTGAGCATTATAATGCCGAAAATTTAAGCTTCTTGACAGCTTTAAGAATGAGTGCTTCTTTCCCTTATATTACTCCTAATATCAATTTGCCTAGTGAGCCAACACTAGAAATTATGGATGCCGGTTTGGCCGATAATTTTGGAGTTAGCGATGCCGTTTTATTTCTATACAATTTTAAAGAATGGATTGCGGAAAATACGAGCGGAGTTGTCATCTTAACTATAAGGGATTCTAAAAAAGCAGCCTACATCAATGATGGACAAAATCTGTCCATTATTGAAAAATTATTTACTCCTATCAGTAATATTTACAATAACTGGTCAAACGTACAGGACACCCGAAATGACCTTTTGATTGAGTATGCTCATGAATGGTTTGATGGTAACCTCAGCCATGCCATGTTATCATATGATGCTGGAATTGATCCTTCCAGTGATAATGGAAGCAATATGAAGCACATTTCAGAAAGAGCATCTCTTAACTGGAGATTAACAGGCAGAGAGAAATATAACATCCGTAATGCTATTAAGAGCAAAGAAAATCAAGAGACTCTTGAATGGTTAAATCAAGTTTTAGAGTCTGGCAAATGATTAAGTTCCAACCTTGTTTTAGGTAAAGCTTCAGGATATTCTTTTTGAATAAATGTAATAATCTCTTCTCTTACATGACATCTTAAATCCCATGAAATCATTGAATTCTTAGCAGACATGAGCAAACGAATTTCCATAGTTTTTTCAGAAGCTCCTGTAACTTGAACTATTTGCGAATTACCGTCCCAGAGTGCTGTATCTTCTAGTATTTGTTCAAACTTCCTTCTTATAGCATTAACTGGGATGGTGTAATCAGTGTAAATAAAAACAGTACCATTGATATCAGAATGTCTTTTAGTCCAATTTTCATATACCTGTTCAGTAAAATAGGTAATGGGTAAAACCAAGCGTCTTCTATCCCATATTTTTATCACAATGTAAGTAAGATTAATCTCTTCTACCCAACCCCATTCGTCTTCAACATAAAGTGCATCACCAATTTTAATAGGTTGAGTAAATGCAATTTGTAGGCCTGCTAAAAAATTGGCTAATGTCTTTTGGGCAGCAAAACCAATGATAATACCGGCTACACCGGCAGAAGTAAGTATTGTAGCCCCATACTTCCTTACACTATCAAATTGCATGAGAATTAGGCAAACCGCCACAAGAATTATCACGAAAGTGATTAACTTTCTAAAAAACACAATTTGAGTGATAACTTGCCTACCTTTTACATCACTATCATCATTAAATTTTCCATAAAGAACATCCTGAAGAAAAAACACAAGCCTTATTACGACTATAGTAAAAGAAACTATAATCAATACTTCGGTAATAATATGTAAGGCCGATCGGAAATCTTCTTCTAATCCAAACTTAGGGATAAGTGTATGAATGATGAGTACTGGTAGAAATAAAAATATACTCCCTTCAAACCTATCCTGTAACAGTTCTACAGTTCTTCTGCTTTTCTTTTTATTTAATAAAAACAGAATTTTAAAGAATAAGAACCTTACGATAATCCCTATTAATAAAGAAATGAATGAAACAACAAGTAATCTAAGATAAGGCTCTTTTATTCCTAATTCAGATAGTAATGATATCATAAAATTGATTTCTTCTAAAGAAAAAAAGTCGGGATTCCGACTTTTTTATTTTAAGTTTTCTTTGGTTTTGTTTATACTTTCTGAAAAAGCTTCAGCTGAAGTAAAGAATGCTTCACTGAGCTCTTCCACTGCGATTTCACCAAAATGCTCTATTCTATTATATTTTTCCTCTAATTCATTCTTCAAGCGATCCATACGATCAATGTGTTCTTGCAATTCATCCTGAATTTCTTGCTGATGACTTCTAGTTTGAGCCTTTAAAGCTTCGTAATCAGAAAGCAAAGATTCCATTCTTTTTTTAGAGGTATTTTTAAAATCATCTAGATTAGCCATAATACAAATGTTTGATTAAAAAATTATTCAAATGCAGGGATTCCAGTAATCTCTCTGCCTAGTATCAATAAATGAATGTCGTGTGTACCTTCATACGTTACAACAGACTCTAAGTTGGCCATATGACGCATCATTGGGTAATCTCCAGTGATTCCCATACCTCCATGGATCTGTCTTGCTTCTCTTGCTATGTTCAATGCTACTTCAACTGCATTTCTTTTCGCCATTGAAATTTGAGGCGTTGTAGCCTTGCCTTCATCCATCAATTGAGCAATTCTATAATTCAATAATTGAGACTTGGTGATTTCAGTAAGCATCTCCGATAACTTCTTCTGCGTCAACTGAAAAGAAGCAATTGGCTTTCCAAATTGATGACGCTCTAATGAATATCTTCTAGCTGAATCATAACAATCCATAGCCGCACCAATAGCTCCCCAAGCGATACCGAAACGAGCTGAATCTAAACACTTCATTGGTGCACCTAATCCAGATTTTCCCTCTAATAAATTTTCTTTAGGAACTTTCACATTATCAAATACTAACTCTCCTGTTGCACTAGCTCTTAAAGACCATTTCCCATGAGTCTCAGGAGTTGTGAAACCTTCCATTCCACGCTCAACAATTAATCCATGAATTCTACCTTCCTCATTTTTAGCCCAAACTACTGCAACATCGCATTTTGGAGAATTAGAAATCCACATTTTAGCACCATTCAATAAGTAATGGTCGCCCTTATCTTTGAAATTAGTGGTCATTCCGCTTGGATTTGAACCATGATCAGGCTCAGTTAATCCAAAGCTACCTAACCACTCACCAGAAGCTAATTTCGGTAGATATTTCTTTCTTTGTTCCTCATTACCATAAGTGTAGATCGGATACATCACTAACGACCCTTGAACAGATGCAGTTGAACGCATACCTGAATCTCCTCTTTCGATTTCCTGCATGATTAATCCATAAGAGATATAATCTAAACCTCCTCCACCATACTCTTCCGGAATAGTTGGACCAAAGGCCCCTACATCACCAAATTTCTTTACTATCTCATAAGGGAAATGCGCATTTTGAGCCCATTCTTCTATGTTGGGACTGATTTCTTTTTTGACAAAATCACGGATAGATTGTCTAATTAATTTATGCTCATCCGTTAATAAGCTATCTAAACTGTAAAAATCAGGTGACTCAAATTGATCGTTAGTATTCATAAATATTAGTCGTTTTTATTTTTTTGCTTTGTAAGCTCAATTGAATAACGCAAATTTAAAAGTATTTTCAAGAATCCTTCAATATTGTAGGATTTTGAGCAAATTCAACACTTTTTATAAATGGAGAAAAAACAAATTTCTGAAAGTCTCGAAAAACTAAATCTTAAATACCAATCAATGGGGCAAGATTTATCTGCTTATTTGGATGGCTTGCTTTTATCAAATTACACTACTTATTGGGATTACATAAATGTTGATACTTTATTGACTTTACAAACTCCCAAAACTGATTTTCCTGATGAAGAGATATTCATCATTTATCATCAAATTACTGAGCTTTATTTCAAAATGTGCTTAAATGAGATGGAGCAAATTGCACATAATGGAAAGGAAATCGGTGAGAATGGCGAGGACCTAGGTTGGAGATCAGAATTGGATGTAAATTTTTTCATCCAAAGATTAAATAGAATGAATCGTTATTTCGAAACGCTTACAAAATCATTCGAAATCATGGTTCAAGGAATGGAAAAAGAGCAATTTCAAAGGTTTAGAATGGCTTTACTTCCAGCTAGTGGTTTTCAGTCAGCTCAATATAGATTAATAGAATTTGCCTCTACTCCATTAATTAAGTTAGTGAGAAAAGAAAAAAAGCAGGAGTGTGAGAACAGTTCAATTGAAGAGCAATATGAATTTGTTTATTGGAAACAAGGAGCAACCGAAGTAGAAACTGGAGAGAAAACACTGACGCTAAAACAATTTGAGAAAAAATATAAAAATGAATTTATCAGCTGGATAAAGCGTTTTGAGAATATTAATATTTACAAGAAATATCTATCATTAAGTACTGAAGATCAAAATAAACCTGAATTAAAAGAAGCATTAAGGAATTTTGATTTGAATGTTAATGTTTTTTGGCCGTTAGTACATTACAAATCAGCAGTTAGGTATTTACAACAAAAAAACAAGGATGTACCCGCTACAGGTGGTACAAACTGGCAAGAATATCTACCCCCAAGATTTCAAAAAAGAATCTTCTTCCCAACTCTATGGACAGAAAAAGAAATCGAAGAATGGGGAAAAGGCTGGGTTGTAAAAGAAATATTCGGAGAAGAATAAATGAAGTTTGCTTTAAGTATCATATTATCCATTATTCCAATCCTTCTTTATTCCCAAAGTAAAGAGGTTAAGGTTTATTATGACGATGAGCGAAATATGTTGAAAGAAAGGTATTTCGTTAAAGATTTGGACCCTAGTGTGCTATATGGTACTTATGAATCCTATTACATTTCTGGAGAATTAAAAAGCAAAGGTCAATATGTAGATAATGAGACCTACGGTCAATGGAAATACTATTATGAAAGTGGCTCTTTAAAAATGCAGGGGCAACTAAAAGACAATTCTAATCATGGTCTTTGGTCTTATTATTTTGAGAATGGAAAGCTTAGAATGCAGGGTAAAATCTTTGATGGAAAAAGAGAAGGTAATTGGAAATACTATTACGAAACTGGGATATTAAAGAGTGAAGGTGAGTATGAAAATGATCTAAAATTTGGATTATGGTCTTATTATTCTGAAAATGGAGAGCTAAAAGCAAAAGCAATCTACAAAAAGGGGGATGGGATATATAAAGAATTTTATCCAAATGGAAGTTTAAAATCTGAAGGCTTTATAAAGGACGAAAAGAGCGATAGTCTATGGAAAAACTATTATGAATCTGGAAGTATAAAATCAAAAGGCAACTATAAAGAAGGGGCTAAACAAGGAAAATGGACTTACTATTATGAAAATGGTTCCCTATCCGGTGAAGGCGAATATATTGATAATTTGAGTCATGGGAAATGGGTATACTATCATCCTAATGGACAAATAAGTGCTGAAGGAGCAGAAAGAGAAGGAAAGAAAGAAGGGTATTGGAAATTGTATTTTGAAGATGGTGGATTAAAAGGTGAAGGAGTTTATGATGCTGGTAGCGGGGAATACAAAGAATTTTATGAAAGCGGTAAGCTGAAACTAAAAGGCTCTGTTGTTGATGGAAAAAGTGAAGGCACATGGGAATACTACTATGAAACGGGTGAAAAGGAAGGTGAAGCTGAATTTTCAGAAGGAAAAGGCGAATATACTGGATATTACCTTAATGGTGATGTCAAAATGAAAGGAGAAATTAATGATGGCATTAAAGTGGGGACATGGGAATTGTACGATAATAAAGGTGAAATTGCAGGTTACTATAAACCCATATATGAAGATTATGAACCTCTTTTAAGAACAGCTAAAAAGGATAATGATAGTACTGAATCAAATCCACAATACAACAAACCAGAGTATCGATATAAATCGAAGGGGAGTTCTTATTTCAAAAGTAGAAACAATGATTTCCCAACTTTAATACTGCAGGTAAACCCGTTCAATATGTTATTTGGGGATTTGCAAGTTGCTATAGAACATAATATTCAGCAAAGAATAGGCTATGAATTATTATACCACACTTTCAGAAACCCTTTCTTTGCAAACTCTCTAAACCTGAGAGCGGGAGATAACTTCTTTGAAGGATTTGGCTTTAGTTTTCGACAAAGATTCTACCATAAAGATTCAAAATTCGGAATGCCTTATTTCGGACATTCAATATCGTATACCAATGTTAATAGGTTTAAATTTTATGAAAACAGTGATGACCAGAATGAAGTACTTTCTGCAGAAATGAATGCGCAAGGAATTCGATATGGTTTATTGGTAGGTAGTAGAATACTTCAAAACCTCAATGACAATGGATTTACATTTGACATTAATCTGGGAATAAATTTTAATTATTATTTCTTCGGTGATATAAAAAACGAGGGGCAACAAACTGCTATATTTGCAGATATTACAGATCAGCCATTCAGGGTTCAACCTATAGTGGGGATTTCTTTTGGTTATGTGTTTAAACTGAAAAATGTAAAAACTTTGAATCCATAGCCATAAAACCAATTTAAAATGATAGAGAAAGAAGTAGTTTTAAAGCCAGAAGAGGCTTTCAACGAAGAAGTTGTATTATCAACTATAAAAAATAAGTTACAACTTAAAGACTCACAATACTTCAGAATAGCAAAAAGGTCAATTGATGCTAGATCAAAAGAAGTTAAGGTAAGAGTAAAAGTTGAAATCAATAATGATACTCCTTTAGCAGATAGAATAAACTATAAAATATCTGACTTACCTAAAGTTCATGAAGCCAAACAAACTGCAATTATTATTGGTGCAGGTCCGGCAGGATTATTTGCAGCACTTAGATTTATTGAATTAGGCTGGAAGCCTGTCATATTAGAGAGAGGAAAAGATGTTCGTTCCAGAAGAAGAGATTTGGCAGATATTAACAAAAAACATATTGTAAATTCTGAAAGTAATTATTGCTTTGGAGAAGGTGGTGCTGGCACCTATTCTGATGGAAAACTCTACACTCGCTCAAAGAAAAGAGGCGATATTTATAGAATTCTGGAAATTTTGGTTGCTCATGGTGCCAAAGAAGACATCATGATTGATGCGCATCCCCATATCGGCACTAATAAACTTCCAAAAATCATCCAAAGTATACGTGATAGTATAATTGAACATGGTGGTGAAGTACATTTTAACACCAAAGTAACTAGCTTTCAAGTAGAAAATAACGAGTTAAAAGGAGTAAAAGCTAATGATAAAAATTATATAGCGGATGCTTATATCTTAGCAACAGGTCATTCAGCCCGAGATATATTCCACCTGCTACATGAAAGTAATATTTTAATTGAAGCTAAGCCTTTTGCTTTAGGGGTTCGAGTGGAACATCCTCAACGGATAATTGATCAAATTCAATATAAATGTGATGATAGAGGAGAATACCTACCTGCCTCATCTTATGCATTAGTACATCAAACCTATTTTAATGATAAAAAAAGAGGGGTATTCTCTTTTTGCATGTGTCCAGGTGGTTTTATTGTTCCAGCAGCCACCGAAAGTGGAGAAATAGTGGTAAATGGAATGAGTCCATCAAGAAGAGATTCGAAATATGCTAATTCAGGAATTGTTGTGGCAATTGAACTGGAAGACATGCTTCAATTTGATGATAAGGGGCCTTTTAAAGGATTAGCATTACAAGAGAGCATTGAGCAGCAGGCTTGTAAAATTGCTGGAAATACTCAAGCTGCTCCAGCTCAACGACTAATTGATTTCACACAAGGAAAATTAAGTAAGGATTTACCTGACACTTCATATCAACCAGGTTTGGTATCCACTCGAATGGATGAAGTTTT
This sequence comes from Marivirga arenosa, assembly GCF_030503875.2. NCBI lineage: Bacteria > Pseudomonadati > Bacteroidota > Cytophagia > Cytophagales > Marivirgaceae > Marivirga > Marivirga arenosa. The sequence goes on from NZ_CP129968.2 coordinate 3,227,214, forward strand.
ACCTCCATTTATTGCAGAAAGATTGAAAACAGCTTTCAAAGCTTTTGGAAAGAAGATGAAGGGGTATTTTACCAATGAAGCAATTATTGTGGGGGTTGAAAGTAGAACTTCCTCCCCAATTCGTATCCCTAGAGAAAAAGAATCGTTAGAACATACGCAAACGAAAAGGCTCTTTCCTTGTGGTGAAGGTGCAGGCTATGCGGGTGGTATTGTTTCAGCTGCAATGGATGGTGAAAGATGTGCGGAAAGAGCTGTTGAATTATACAAAATTAAAAATGAGTAAAAAAACAGTTATAATAGGAGCTACTCCAAATCCTTCAAGGTATGCTTATTTTGCTGCCGATAGATTATCCAATGCAGGACATGAATTTGTACCTGTTGGCATAAAAAAAGGAGAGGTATTTGGAGAAGAAATTCAAGATATTAGAAAATCACCTGAGGTTAAGGATGTGGATACCATCACACTCTATCTGGGAGCTCGACATCAACCAGAATATTATGATTATTTACTATCATTAAATCCTAAAAGAATCATTTTCAACCCAGGTACAGAAAATCCTGAACTTTCTAAAATGGCTCAAGAAAAAGGAATAGAAACTGAAAACGCCTGTACTTTAGTGATGTTAGGCAGTGGGATTTATTAGTATTATTCAACGAAATATTTTTCAAAAAAGCAGTATATTAAGTTTTCAATAAATCTTTACAGAAAAATTAAACAATCATTAATAATGGTTTTTTAATAGCTTAACAGCTTAAGCTAATTTCGATTTTATCTTCGTAGAAAATTAACTATAAATGAAGATAAGAGATCTAGCTATCCGTAAAAAATTCATACTAGCATTTTCAATATTATTAATCGTAATGCTCTCAGGGGCATGTATTTTAGCCCTGCTATGGTCTCAAATCAATAATTATCAGAAAGTAAAATCTGATATGGCTGAAATCATGATGAAATTTGATAAAGCCCAGAAAATTGAGCAAGACTTTCTGATTTTCGGTTGGAAAGATCCAGATTTTTTAAATAATGGAAAAAGTAAGTTCACTCTAGATTTTTTCACTCAATTAGACTTAGTAGAGCAAGAAATACAATCTAAAATCTCTTCCGATTTTATAAATGATAGAAGTCTTAGTCAGGATTTTCATTCCATATTAACTTCTGCCAAAAGCTACCGCAGTTCTTTTGACGAGCTGCGAAAATTACTTTTGAAAAGAGGATTTAGAGATCATGGACTTGAAGGTGAAATGAGAACCTTTGTGCATGAGGTTCAAGAATGCATTTCTGCAGAGGAAAAAGTGTTTGCATTTAGTTTAAGAAGACATGAGAAAGATTTCGCTTTGAGGAAAGATATGGGCTATGTAGATAAACTACATAATACCACAGATGAATTTATTTCTTTTATTGAAAATGCAAAAACGGAAGAATTTCCTCATATGATAAATTCATACAAGAGGTCTACAATTAATGCTATTCGTGCCTACAGAAATCATTTCGACAAAATAGTTCAGACTGAAATTGAAATTGGCTTAAATGAGAGATCAGGTCAATTTTTAGAGTTAAATAGGTATAAGAACCAAACAGAACCGCAGATATCATTATTATACAGTAAAATCAACTCTAAATATCAAGAGATAAACCAAAAAGCATTTTATGTAGTAATTAGCACATTTATAATCCTATTAGTTACTATCGCACTATTAGTTTTTTATTTACGAAAAACTGTATCTAAACCTATCATAAAGTTGGATAACATTACAAAAAAAGTGCTTTCAGGTGATAGTAATGTTAGTAAAGAACTTAATCACCAGTCAGTTGATGAAATTGGAAGTCTATATAGAAACTTTCACCAAATGCTTGAAAATCTTGAAGAAAATCTTCATCTGATAAAAGAAAAAAATCAGTCTTTAGAAAAGAAGAATACAGAAGATCTAAAGCAAAATTGGATCATAAATGGATTGAGTCATATTAGCGATTTAATGAAATCAAGTCAATCTGACTTAAAAGATTTTTCTTACAAAATAATAAGTGAGGTAGTAAAATATATTAATGCTAATCAAGGAGCCTTCTTTATTCTAAATGATTCAAATGACCATAAAGAAGCCTTTATGGAATTGATAGGCTCATATGCCTTCGACCGTAGAAAATATATAAAAAAAGAAATCAATAAAGGTCAAGGGCTTGTAGGGCAAAGCTGGCTTGAAGGTGATATACTATATTTAACTGAAGTTCCTACAGGATATGTTAACATCACGTCAGGCTTGGGAGAAGCACCTCCCCGATCTATTATAATTGTACCTTTAAAAACAGAAAACCAAATTCTTGGTGTATTAGAAATCGCCTCTTTCAAAGCTTTGGAAAAACACGAAAAAACCTTTTTAAAGGAACTTTCTTTGAGATTAGGGGCAGTTATTGAGTCGATTAAAATGCAAGAAAAAACGAATTATTTACTTAAGAATTCTCAAGAAATGACTCAACAATTAAGGTCACAAGAAGAGGAAATGAGACAGAATATGGAGGAATTGCAGGCTACTCAAGAAGAAATGAGTAGAAATGAAAAAACTTTGCACCATAAAATTAACTTCAAAAATCTTCAAATTGATATGATGGACGGGTTACTTGGTAAAGTTTATGAAGGCGTATTATTTTTTGATCATAATTTTAGAATTATATCTAGCAATAATTACGTTTTAAAAACCCTTTCATATTCAGAGGCAGATTTAAGTGGTAATCATCCTGATTTAATTCTAAAGTCGTCCATTGAAAAAGAAATTGAATCACTCTATAATGACCCTTCTTTTATTTTGACAGGTGTATCTGAAAGAAAAGAAAGTAAAATAATGGATAAATATGGCAGTTCTTATGATTGCAGGTATGTACTGACTAAGGTTGAATACAATCAAAAGATTTATTACTCTTTACTATTCAATAAAACTGAAGCTGAGTTTGGGAAAAAAGTCTTAAAACACCTGTTTCAAACAAAAAAAGTAAATATTTAGAAAGGCTAGATAACACTAGCCTTTCTTCTCTTTTATAATGCACCTTTTGTGGAAGGAAGATCATTCAATCTGCTTTCATCACGGCTGACTGCCATTTTTATAGCTCTGGCCCAGCCTTTGAATATGGCTTCAATCTTATGGTGCTCATTATCCCCGCTGACCTTAATATCTAAATTACATTGAGATGAATCAGAGAATGATTTAAAGAAATGGAAAAACATTTCAGTAGGCATGTCCCCTACCATTTCTCTCTTGAATTCCGCATCCCAATTTATCCAAGGCCTTCCACCGAAATCAATTGCTACTTGAGCTAAAGCATCATCCATAGGTAATAAAAAACCATATCTATATATTCCTTTTTTATTGCCCAATGCTTGTTTGAATGCCTCTCCTAATGCTAAAGCCGTATCTTCTATAGTATGGTGCTCATCAACTTCTAAATCACCATCAACTTGAATACTTAAATCTAATCCACCATGCTTACCTAACTGATCGAGCATATGGTCAAAAAACTTTAAGCCAGTTGAATTATTGGCATTTCCACTTCCATCAAGATTCAATTCAATCTTAATATCCGTTTCATTCGTCTTACGATTTATATTGGCAGTGCGAGCAGGCTTAACTAAATATTCAGCAATCTGTCTCCAATCTTGAGTTGAAAAAGTAGCTTCCTTTAAATCTTCTCCAATAAAAATAGACTTCGCTCCCAAGTTTTCCGCTAATTGAACATCCGTCTTCCTGTCACCAATCACAAAACTATTTGCCAAATCATACTCCTCAGAAAAGTATTTTTTCAAAAGGCCCGTCCCTGGTTTACGGGTATCTTTTCCCTCTTCTTCAAAGGTTCTATCAATATGTTGCTCTGCAAAAGTAATCCCCTCAATTTCTAATTGCTTTAACATTTTATTATGAGCTGGCCAGAAGGTATCTTCTGGATATGAATCAGTTCCTAAACCATCTTGATTTGTAACCATTACCAATTCATAATCAGAGTTTTGAGCTATGAATTGCAATGCACTTATGGCATAGGGTAAAAACTCTAACTTTTCGAGTGAATCAACCTGAAAATCAATCGGTGGTTCTTGTATAATTGTTCCGTCTCTATCTATGAATAATACTTTCTTTTTCATCGGCTATAATTTGAAAGCCCAAAATTAGGGATTCAACTTAAAATTAAAATCTTGATTGTGAATTATACTTCTTCTTTCTCGCAAAACTCTAAATCGATAGTTCTTTTATCGATATCAGTCGCTTTTACTCTTACGGTCACAGGATCACCCAAGGTTATCATGCGCTTATTATTCTGACCAATTACACGGTAATTCTTTTCATCGAATTCATAGTAATCATCCGTCATATCAACCAAACGAACCATACCTTCGCATTTGGTTTCAATGATTTCTACAAATATCCCCCATTCGGTAACCCCTGTTACTAATCCATCGAAAGCTTTATCCTCAACAGAAGCCATGAATTCAACTTGCTTATACTTGATAGAAGCACGCTCAGCATCAGATGCTCGTTTCTCCATTTCTGAAGAATGTAAACATTTGCTTTCATACTCTTCAGCATTTACTGACTTTCCTTCATCTAAATAATGTTGTAATAGTCTATGCACCATTACATCAGGATAACGTCTAATAGGAGAAGTAAAATGAGTATAATATTGAAAAGCTAATCCAAAATGAAATGAGTTTTTAGTAGTATATTTTGCCTTAGCCATTGATCGAATAGCTAAGCTTTCTAATACATTCTGCTCTGGTTTTCCTTGAATTTCATTCATTAATGAGTTCAATGATTTTGCAACCGCCTTTTCTTCAATTTCTAGTTCATGACCAAATCTTTTGGCAAACATAGAAAAGGTAGAAAGCTTTTCTGGATCAGGATAATCGTGCTGACGATAAACAAAAGTCAATTTTTGATCTCCTTTTTTCTGGGTAGCGACAAACTCCGCCACTTTTCTATTGGCTAACAGCATATATTCCTCCACCAATTTATGGGCGTCCTTCCTAACTTTTGGAATAACTCCCAATGGCTTTCCATTTTCATCTAACTTGAATTTCACTTCAACTGATTCAAATGCTATGGCCCCGTGCTTAAATCGGGTTTCCTTAAGCTTTTTCGCAATATTATTTAGAGTAGTAAGTTCTTCAGCATGATCACCAACTCCAGTTTCAATAACTGCTTGCGCCTCCTCATAAGTAAACCTTCTGTCAGAATGAGTCACAGTTCTCCCAAACCATTGATTATGAATCCCTCCTTTTTGATCTAATTCAAAAACGGCAGAAAAAGTAAATTTATCTTCATTTGGTCGAAGTGAACACAGTCCGTTTGATAATCTTTCCGGTAGCATTGGAATGGTTCTATCCACTAAGTAAACCGAAGTGGCTCTGTGGAATGCTTCTTCTTCTAATAATGTCCCGGGTTGAACATAATACGTAACATCCGCTATGTGGATACCGATCTCATAATTACCATTCTTTAGTTTCTTGAAGGAGATGGCATCATCAAAATCTTTTGCATTCTCAGGATCGATAGTGAAAGTCGTAGTTTCACGCATATCCCTTCTTTTAGAAATTTCTTTATCTGGCATTTTATCACTGATCTGCTCTGATTCTTTGATAACTGCTTCTGGAAATTCCATTGGCAGTTCAAATTCCGCCATTATTGAGTGAATCTCAGCCTCATTTTCTCCAGCCGGTCCTAAAACTTTCACAACTTTAGCTTCAGGCTTTCTATCCTGCCCACCCCAGCTAGTAATTTCAGCAATCACTTTATCTTGGTGTTTAGCACCTCCAAGTTTATCATGTAGGATAAAGAAATCAGTGTGGATATAGCGACTGTCAGGAATCATAAATGCATAGCGAACAGACTTGTCTATTCTACCTACAAATTTAGTTTTAGCTCTTTCCACTATTTCAATTACTTTTCCTTCTTCCCTACCATCTCTGTTTTTCTTAATGACTACGACTTTGACTGTATCATTATGCAAAGCGCCTTTCAGATTATCAGTTTTAACAATGATATCGTCTTCTCGCTCAGCAGATATTATATAAGCTAATCTAGGATTAACATGATCAACTTTTCCAATTATAAATTCAGGCTCCTTGTTCGAAACATAACTCGCGCGGGAAGCTTTTTCAATTTTCCCTTCGTTTAATAATTCTATTAAAACCTTATCTATTAATCTTTTAGCCTCAGCAGTATTGCTTCCTATAGCTTTGGCAATATTTCTTACTGTATACGATTTATGAAGATTAAAATCCAATATTTGCTGAACTTCATTTTTAAGTTCTGGTATACTCTTTATTGGCTTTTTAACCCTTTTAGGTCCTTTTTTATTTCTTTTTTTACTCATATTTAAATTTAAAATATTTAGCTCAGGATTAGATTAAGCCATTGTGAAGGAATTAATATAATTCAATCATCCTGAAACTTTAGTGATTTGCTCTTTTTCCAAGATAGGCTGCCCTTTTAACTTAAGGTACAATTGAGAAGTGAGCAATACATCTTTTTCACAATATTCGGCAATTCTATTTAAATCACCATCTTTATAATAAACTTCATATACTTGGCTTCCATCAATATCATCTTTGCTTGTTGGCAAATCAAATATATGGGCCAATAAATCTAACTTAGTGTAATTTTTTCGATCTCCAAACTTCCACAACTCAAGTGTATCTAAAAAAGGAGTTTGCCATGGTTTCATGGATGCAACGTCTAAAATAGAGGGAAGTTTTAATCCATTTATTAATATCCTTCTACAAATATAAGGAATATCAAACTCTTTGATATTATGACCGCAAATTAAAGAGTCAGAGTTATCCACTTTATGTAATACTTGAATTAGTGCTTCTAGAAGCTCTTTTTCATTATGGTTCTTAAGAGTTAAAAGTCTTAAGGTTCGGTTATCATCTTCTCCATACATCCAGCCCATTGATATTACAATTATTTTTCCAAATTCAGCATATATCCCTGCTCTTTCATACAGCCCTTCCGCTGTTTCTTTTTCTTTAGCAAAAAATGATGATTTGTGTTGCCATAACTGCTTTTCTCTTTCACTTAATGCGTTATAATTTGGCGACTGCGGAATTGTCTCGATATCAATAAATAGTATTGCCATGATTATTATTTTAGGTTGAAAGCTATTTGAATTTATGCAAAATTTCCATCTATAAATAGTACATAGCTTCGAAAGCAAATATTTCGTCTTAAATAATCAATGTTTGTTCTATTAGTTCAATAGGAATACTTATTACCATCTAATACTTACATAGCTAAAACAAAAGTAATCTAAAGTTATCTTTTTAATGGATAGGCTTTAACTTTGCGGATTATTATTAGAAAAGAAATTATTTAGAATGAAATATATATCACCTATTCAGACATCTAATTGGAAAAAGCTAGATGAACATTTTCAAAATGTGAAAGATATTCATCTTAAGACTCTGTTTGAGCAGGAAAAAGGAAGATTTGAAAAATTCACCATCAATACAGAATCTTTATTTATAGATTATTCTAAAAATAAAATCAATTCAGTCACTTTAGATCTTTTACTTCAATTTGCAGAAGAGATGAAATTGAAAGAAGAGATTGAAGTAATGTTTTCAGGAGATAAAATTAATCAAACTGAGAAGCGAGCTGTGCTTCATACTGCTTTAAGAAATTTCTCTGGTAAAGCTGTTTATGAATCAGGAAATGATATAATGCCTCTAGTTGAGAAGGTTAGAAAGCAAATGAAGGATTTTAGTAATAAAATTCATTCTGGTGAGTGGAAAGGATATACAGGTAAAGAAATTAAGCATATTGTGAATATTGGAATTGGTGGTTCAGACTTAGGGCCTGTAATGGTAACCGAAGCTTTGAAACCTTATAAAGTTGAGGATATTGAAAGTTATTTCGTGTCCAATGTTGATGCTACTCACATTGCTGAAGTTCTGAAGAAAATAGATCCTGAAACCACCTTATTTTTAATAGCATCAAAGACCTTCACTACTCAGGAAACCATGACTAATGCACATACTGCTAGAAATTGGTTTCTTGAAAATGGAGGAAATGAACCTGATATTAAAAAACACTTTGTTGCATTAAGCACCAATAAGGAAGGGGTTGAAAAGTTTGGTATTGATCCTGCCAATATGTTCGAATTCTGGGACTGGGTTGGCGGTAGATACTCACTTTGGTCAGCCATAGGTCTGTCTATTGCCTTAAATATTGGCTATGATAATTTTGAAGAACTCCTTAAAGGAGCTCACGAAATGGATAATCATTTCCAAAGCACGCCATTTGAAAAAAATGCCCCTGTAATTTTGGCACTAATCGGATTATGGTATAATAATTTCTTCAATGCAGAAACTGAAGCTATTTTACCATATGATCAATATCTACATAGATTCGCTGCCTATTTCCAACAAGGAAATATGGAAAGTAATGGTAAATCAGTCGATAGAAATGGTAATCCAGTGAATTACCAAACAGGACCAATCGTTTGGGGTGAACCTGGAACGAATGGTCAGCATGCATTTTATCAATTGATTCATCAAGGTACCAAAATGATACCATGTGATTTTATTGCTCCGGCTAATTCTCATAATCCTATCGGAGATCATCATCAAAAACTTTTAGCTAATTTCTTTGCACAAACAGAAGCTTTAATGAATGGAAAAACCGAGAAAGAAGCCAGAAAGGAATTAGAGAATAAAGGCTTGAGTTCTGATGAAATTGAGAAATTATTGCCGTTCAAAGTATTTAAAGGAGATAACCCAACCAACTCTATTTTATTAAAAAAGGTGACACCTAAATCATTGGGTAGCCTAATTGCATTATATGAGCATAAAATATTTGTTCAAGGGATTTTATGGAATATATTTAGTTTTGATCAGTGGGGTGTTGAGCTAGGAAAACAATTAGCTGGACTTATTCTACCTGAATTAGATCATGACAACCCAGTAATTGGTCATGATGCTTCTACAAATGGGTTGATCAATGAATACAAAAGAATGAAAGACAATTAAGCGTAACCTTATTATTCATTGACTAAAATAGTTGTTATAGGAGCTGGTGCAGCAGGAATTTTTGGAGCAATTAATATTGCTGCTCAAAATCCTGAAGCAGAAGTTATAGTATTAGAAAAGTCATCAAAGCTTCTATCGAAAGTGAAAATTTCTGGAGGTGGAAGGTGTAATATGACTAATGTTATCTCTGAGCCTAAAGAGTTGATTAAGAATTACCCACGAGGTAATAAAAAGCTTAAAAAGGCTTTTGAAACCTTTGGCACAAAAAGTACTATTGAATGGTTTGAATCCAGAGGTGTGAAAACAAAAGCTGAAGCTGATGGCAGGATGTTTCCCATTTCGGATGACTCTCAAACAATTATTGATTGCCTTTTGAAAGAGTGCAATAAATTAGGCGTTCAAATTAAGACTAAAGAGGGCGTAAAGGAAATTAAGCCAACAGCTAAAGGATTCATTATTCATACTAATAATTCTAGCTATGAATGTGATAAAATATTAATAGCGACTGGGGGTCATAATAAGATAGAATCTTTTCAATGGCTAGAGAAGCTTGGGCATAATATTTCGGTACCTGTACCTTCCTTATTTACTTTTAATTTACCTCAATCAAATATCACTAAACTTTCAGGAATCAGTGTAGCTGAGGCAGAAGTAAAAATTGCCACAACTAAGCTCTCTTATACTGGTCCATTATTAATTACACATTGGGGACTAAGTGGCCCCGCTGTACTGAAATTATCCGCTTTTGGTGCCAGGATACTAAACGAAAAAAATTACGAATACTCTGTAATTATTAACTGGGTTGGATTTAAAAATGAAGCAGAAGTAAAAAATCATTTATCAAAATTTCAGTCAGAAAACCCTAAAAAGAAACTGTTTAATAGTAATCCTTTTGATCTTCCGAAACGGCTTTGGGAATACCAGTTGCAGGAATGTGAAATAGATGAGGATTTACGCTGGAATAACTTCTCAGGTAAAAAATTAAATAAATTGGTTAATAACCTGATTGCTGATTTATATGAAGCTTCTGGTAAAACTACTTTTAAGGAAGAATTTGTAACTGCTGGAGGTGTAAAGCTTGGGGATATCAATATGCAAACGATGGAAAGTAGAAAGTGCCCAGGTGTATATTTTGCGGGTGAAGTTTTAGATATTGATGGAATAACGGGTGGTTTCAATTTTCAAGCAGCCTGGACTAGTTCTTTTTTAGCAGCAAACGGAATTACAGAAAGTCTAAAAACTAAAAAAGCTTCCTAAATTAATTAAGAAGCTTTTTGATATGTATTTTTTCACTCTATCCTGCTTGATGTTCTTCTCTTAATAAATCATTAACTGTTTTCACAGGATTAAAAGTTGACAAAGGAACCTCTACAAAAAGAGTGATCCAATCTGACATAGCACCATTCCAAAGACCTGGTAGTTCTAATGCTTTCAATTCTTTTCCATCTTTTGATTTACTTGTTATAAATCCAGTTTCCGGATCTCTGTATTTAATTAAATCAAACTTTTTACCATGCATATCTTTAATCCCGCAAACCAAGTCCACAGGATTAAAATGAGTTGCATTTTGAAGTGCCTTTTGAGCTTCCGGATTGTCGGGATCAATTTGTGAAGTTTCTGCTATTTGTAAACTCAAGGATCCATCTTTTTCTTTAACCCAAAAAGGACCTCCACCTGGCTCACCCGTATTTTCTACCATCCCGCATACACGAATAGGGCGGTGGAGTAAGTATTGTAAATACCCAACCTTTTCAGAAAATTCTAATTGATCATAATCATCTTTAAAAACTAAGAACAATTCCTTTTTAGCGAAAGTCTCAACTTCCAATAATTCTAATTCATTGATGTTTCTTTCCAATTGATTGAGATAGCCAAAAAGTTTACTCTGAACACTCATCAGCAAACCTGCCAGAGCTTTTTTATAATGGATAGTATTTAATTTAAGATGATCTGGAACTACATTATCAATATTCTTTATAAAAACGATATCGTGATCCAAATCATTTAAATTCTCTATTAAAGCACCATGACCAGCTGGACGAAATAATAAACTTCCATCTGAATTATGAAAAGGCGTATTATCTGGATTAACTGCAATTGTATCTGTTTCAGGTTTTTGTTGCGAAAAGGTTATTTCAAAATCATTAAAGCCCTTTCTAACATGAGCTGCATGCTCTTCAAATAATTTCTGATGCTCAGGTGAGACTGTAAAATGTAACCTTACTTTTCCCTCAACTCCTCTAGCGTAATTCTCTCCTTCCGTAAAGTGCTCCCCTACTGGTGTTTTTACTCCAGATTTATAGTCATGAAAATCTAATAAGCCTTTAGGAAGGTTGCCGTAATTCAATCCATCTTCAAGCAGTAAAGATTTTATGATTTTATGGTACTCTTTATTTTTCAATGATGAATCCAAGCTGTTCCCACTTTCTTGCATCTTCTCATCTAACGTTTTCGAAAAAGCAAACTTATGAATATTGGTAAAGAAGGTTTTTAGAAAATCATCTTTCTCAGCCATAGATTCATCTTCTTCCAAAAAGGCATATAATCTTTTGAACATCCTGCTAGCAGCACCACTAGCCGGAACAAACTTAATCATATTGTATTTTTTGGATTGATTTTCAAAAATCAATATAAATTCATCAATGCTCTTTTCTGATAATTTTAAAAGCCCATCCCCCACAACTGCAGGCCTATCAATATTTAAATAAGGAAAGCCTTTTTTAAATCTACCTAATTGCTCTTCTACCACCTCAACATCTTTTCCAGCTCTTTTTATTTCTTCAGTTAATTGATTGTCCATTTGTTTTGGTTCTAAAGTTTTAAAAATAAGTTTCTAAAGCCATTTTGTAACTTTTTTCGTAGGCCTCATATAAGTTTTTCCAATCAAAAAATTCAGATAAATCCTCTGATCTATTTCGCATATCTATTCGTTCTCTGCTTGTAATCTGAGTAAAATCCCACATGACATTTGTTAATTCCTCTGCTGCTTCATCAAAACTCTTATTCGCTCTTTTTACTATGAACATTCCGTGTTTTCGATCTCCTATTTCTACATTCTTCATGTAATCCCCAAAGCCTGATAAATCAGAGGTGACCGAAGCTACTCCACGTGCTAATGATTCAAGAGGAGTATATCCCCATGGCTCATAATAACTAGGAAAAACCCCTAAATGGCAGGCACGTACAAAATCGTCATACTCCATCCCAAATAATGGGTTAGTAGAGGAAATAAAATCTGGATGATAAACTACTTTTACTTTATCAGATTCCTTGTTCACTAAATCTGAACTACGCAGAAAATTTAATATTGCATCCTTTTCATCATCCACCAAATTATGCGTCACAACGGGAGGCAACCCACCTGATTTCCAAGTTTGAATTGTCCTTCTATGTCTTAGTTTCCAATAATCATCCACTAAATCATTCAGGTTTGGAAGCTTATGGTCACCTGTACTTGCCGCAGCCTGTCGGTATAGCCTATTCTTAATTTGTTCTACGATAGCGTTAGAATTTGTGTTTATTTTATCCAGCATAGCCCTGGCATTCAATACTTCAGGGTTTATTGAAGTTATAGGCTGCTTAGTAATAAAAAACATAACGACAGTCAATGGGGACTTAGCCTCTTTGAGACGATGATTTAAGCGCGCCAAAGCTTCAAGAGTTAAATCATAGCCTTTATTTGAATACTCAAACCTACCCGATGTAAAAAAGTAAAGGGTTTTATTTAAGTCGAAAGAATAGCTCTTAAAAAAGTGTCCCATTATAAACTGCTCCAGTAATTGCTTATACTTATGATGCAAATTCTGTACTTCATGCAACACGGAAAAACGCTCAATGTTTAAACCGTTAGGAAGAATTTTATCCGGATTTCGTCCTAACAAATGAAAGCACTCCTTACCTGTCACCTCACTTACAGTAGTAAACACATGGGCTCCATGAACACAGGCTCGCTCTAATTTTACATTAGCTTCCACATTAAAATGAACCGCTTCTTTATGCCAATCTAAAAATGGAAGATGATCATAAAAGTTTGGATCATTCATTGCTAAATATCTACCTAATAAGGTAGCATGCGTTGTAAATACGGTTTGTAATGGAACTTGATCTTTTCTTAAGTTTGGAATCGCTGACCCTGCCATCCACTCGTGAAAATGAGCTAAAGGTTTGATTTTTTTATCTAAGGCCACTCGTGTTAATTCAGATAAGAATATGTGAACCATATAACCAAAAGCAAGCACTTCATCCATCAAAGGATCATAATTTTTAAAATCAATACCATGATTTTGCCAGTAATAATACTTGATATTTCCTAGTTCATGAAATACAGATTTGTGATCGAATAAAAGTGTTTGGGGCCTGCCCGAAACCAACCAATAACCAGATTTAATATTTAATCCCTTTTGTCTACAAACTTCCAGCGCCTCATCAATAACAGCATGTCCAAAAGCAGCCTCTTCAAAATCAGTAGCCGCTTCTTTTGGAGCATATGGCCCTAACAACAAATAATTATTGCCCCAATTTTTAACCATTGTAGGGACTTTTGACCTAATAACAGTGTAAATTCCTCCAACTTGATTACATACCTCCCAGGCTATTTCAGTCAAAATGTGTTGACTGTTGTCAATGCTATTATTTTCTTTCATTATATGAGATTTTCCATAGAATAAACCAGATTTATCAATTTATAAGAATAATCTGAAATAAAGATGGAATAGCTAAAAAAACAGTAATTAAGGGTTTAATTATTGCATCCTTATTTATAAAACTTAATTTATAAAAAAATAAGCAAAATACTTAGTGTAAAAATTACAATAAGTAGTTAATTTGTATCAAATATTAGCTCTAAAAAGCTAAATACTAATACATTAATATGGAAGAGCAAAAAGATACCGCCCAAGAGTCTACTAAGGATTTTGAAGGCAACTACATAGAAAAATTTCAGGAGAAACAAGAGGAAGAATATTATCCTGGTGGGATAATTAGCTGGAAGCAAAAGAAAGGAAAACTTAGAATATATGCACAGCATTCCACAATGGAAATATCCATTATCAGTCCAAAAATTCTAAAGTTTAGATACGCTAACGATGGCTACTTCGAGGATGATTTTTCCTATGCAATCGATCCTGAATTTGAAGTTGAAAACAATCACTATGATTTTGAAGCTCAGGATAAATGTTTATTGATTAAAACCGAAGTATTAAAATGCTTTATTGATAAATCAGACGCTACTATAAAGATTTTAGACCAGAATGATAAAGTTTTAGTAGAAGACGAAAAAGGCTATCATTGGAAGGAAGAAAAAAGATTTGGCGGACATGTTGTGATTTCTACTTTAAAATCTGCTAAGAACAAAAAATATTATGGCTTAGGGGATAAAACAGGGCGATTAAATCTAAATGGTACCAGACGGGAATTATGGGGAACTGATTGCTATGGATATGGAAATGATACTGATCCTGTCTATAAAAACATTCCCTTTTTTATGGGCTTGACTGATGGACAGGGATATGGTATTTTTTTGGATAACTCATTTAGAACTTTCTTCGATTTTGGACATGAAAGAGAAGAAGCTTTAAGCTTCTGGGCACAAGGCGGTGAAATGAGATACTATTTTATCTATGGCCCGCAATTAGAACACGTAGTGCAGCAATACACTACCTTAACAGGTAAATCTCCCCTACCTCCTAAATGGGCATTAGGCTATCATCAAAGTAAATGGAGTTATTATCCTGAAAGCAATGTGAGAGAATTAGCGAAAACTTTCCGAGAGAAAAGAATTCCATGTGATGTTATTCATCTTGATATTGATTATATGGATGGATACCGATGTTTTACATGGAATAATGAACGATTTCCGCAGCCTAAAAAAATGATTGAGGATCTCAAAAATGATGGTTTTAAAACCATTGTAATTATAGATCCTGGAATAAAGATAGATCCACTTTATACGGTTTACCAACAAGGTGTTCACCACAACTATTTTTGCCAAAGAATGGATGGCGCCAGATTAAAAGGTAGCGTTTGGCCTGGTCCATGTCATTTCCCAGACTTCACCAATCCTGCAGCTAGAAAATGGTGGTCAGGTTTATTTGGTGGATTATCGCAAGATGGAGTAGCCGGAGTATGGAATGATATGAACGAGCCTGCTGTTTTTGAAGAAGGTACTTTTCCAAGAGATGTAAGACATGATTATGATGGACATCCTTGCAGCCATAGAAAAGGGCATAATGTTTATGGAATGCAAATGGCCAGAGCTACCTACGAAGGACTAGATCAATTTGCAGGAAATAACAGAAGCTTTACTATCACGCGCTCTGCTTATGCAGGTGTTCAGAGATATAGTTCAGTATGGACAGGTGATAATTTAGCATCATGGGAACATTTGAGGATTGCGAATATCCAATGCCAGAGATTAAGTGCTTCTGGAGTTTCATTTGCAGGATCAGATGTAGGCGGATTTATAGGTTCACCTGATGGAGAATTATATACTCGATGGATACAAATGGCCACATTCCATCCGTTTTTCAGAACGCACTCATCAGGAGATCATGGAGACAAAGAACCTTGGCAATTTGAAGAAAAGTATCTCAATATAGTTAGAAGATTCATTGAATTTAGATATGAGTTAATGCCTTACATCTACACTACATTCTGGAGATATACCGAATATGCTACTCCAATGTTGAAATCCATTTCAATGGCTTATCAGCATGATACTGAGACTTTGGACAGAGAAGAGGAATTCCTATTAGGAAATCACCTTTTAATTTGCCCAGTATCGGAGCCAAAAGTAAAAGATAGAATTGTTTACATCCCTGAGGGTAACTGGTACAATTACTGGACTGATGAATTGGTATATGGCAAAAAAGAAGTTAAAGTATTGACACCTTTAGATCAAATTCCACTTTTTGTAAAAGAAGGTGCTGTGATTCCTATGCAAGACAAAATGCAATATGTAGATGAATTCATCCCTGAAAATATAAAGTTACATCTTTACAAGGCTCTTTCTGAAACCAAAAGTGAACTTTATGAAGATGATGGTTTAACCAAAGATCATGAAATGGGAATCAGCACATGGCATACATTTATTCAAAAACCTATTGATAATGGAATTAAGTTAGAGCACATATTGGATTCAGAGTTTGAATCAGGCTCTTCCGGCTTTGAAATAAATCTTCATGGATTCGAAACTATATCAAGAGTAATAGTAGATGATGTAGATATCAATTTAAATGGAAGCAGATCTTTCGTAGTGCAACGAGAATTTACTACATTAATAATACATAGCTAAAAACCTTAAAACTAAGAAGATGGAAATTTTAATGATAGGCCCCGGTAAACCAAATCCTCAGAATAGTGGATTAGGAATAGCTTGCTATCATATAGCAGAAAATCTTGCTAAAAAGGTTCACTTAAAACTTTTTGCTGTACAAGAGGCTGAAGAAGTGGTAGAACAAGAATATGAGCAAAGTGAGGTGGCACATATGAATCAGCAAACCTTAACGAATAGAAAGCAGATTAATGCTGATCTAGTCCATTTATCTATCAAAAGTAAATTAAATCCATATTTTTATGCTTCCGGAGTTGAAGTTGAAGAGCATTACAATGAAAATATTGATTTATCCATCCATGAAGCTTTAGAAGATTTTAGCCAAAGAATAATTTCAAAAAGTAGAAATCTAGATTTTGATGTTATTTATGCTCACGACTGGACCGCAATTCCATCTTCTATAAAATTACAAGAGCTATTCAAGAAACCGTTTGTTTTGCATGTTCATGCATTAGATTATGATAGAAGCGGTAAAAAGACCAATTCATGGTTATTTGATTTGGAAAAAGAAGGAATGCAAAAAGCTGATTTAGTGATTGCAGTGAGCCATTACCATAAAAATGTGATGGTTGAAGAATACGGAATTGCTGAATCTAAAATTAAGGTGATACATCATGGATTAGCTCCTATGAAGGTATCAAATTACCAAACTCCATTCAATGAACATATAATTCTCTTTTCAGGTAGACTTTGTGTTCAAAAAGGAGCAGATACCTTTTTAGAAATTGCAAAAGTATTGGCTGAAAAGGAAGAGAATATTCGCTTTATTATAAGTGGCCAAGGTGAGCTAATGGAAGAATTGATTGCTAAGGCCAATGAAAGTAATTTATTAGATAAGATACATTTTACTGGTCATATTCCCCAAGAAGACTTATTTTCAGTTATGCAATCATCAGATGTAATGGTTATGCCATCAATCTCCGAACCTTTTGGATTGGCAGCATTGGAAGCAACAAGTTTAAAAGTTCCAATTGTAACTTCAACTAATTGTGGTGTAAATGAGGTGCTTGAATACGTTCAAACTGCTGAAGAGAATGACATTGAAGCTTTTGTTATTGCTATAAGAAACGTAATAAATCATAAAAATAAATTTAAAGAAGTTGCCGAAAAGAATGCAGAACTCGTAAAAACTAGAAACTGGGAGCATGTATCAAATGAAATACTTGACAGTATAAAGGAGGTTTTATAAAATGGATAATTACCAAATCATACATTTTAATCATCCTTTAAAATTAAAGGAATTATCATTTCTGGATATTGGAAAAGGTGTTGAGGCAATAGATGAGTCTAAGAGTACTGGTCAATTCAAGTCAAACTTTCAAAGTAATATTCTGCCGCAGCTGAAAAAGGTTTTAAAAATGGCTAAGGAAGATCAATTTCCTATCATCTATTTTAGCATACCCTTTTTAGAAGCTCTAAAAAAAGAAGACAATAATACTTTGCTAGAAATTACGAAAGCAGTAAACAAGGGTAAAATTCAGGTCATTGGGTCATGCTACTTTCATTCCTTTAGTTATTTATGTTCTCCTATTCTTTTCAGGAAAGAAGCTGAATTATATCTTAAAGGATTACAAAATTTCTTTGATCCTAGACCTGGCTTATTTATTAATACTGCCTGTCTGTATGACGATACAGTTGCTGAAATCATAAGCAGCATGGGCTATCAAGCAATCATAGCTACTGCAAACCCATGGCATCTAGCTGGTAAGCACTCAGGCCAAGTCTATCGTTCAAACACTAAAAAAAAGTTCAATGTATTGCTATCAAATGGTGATGGGCCTGATGATTTTCAAATTAGCCTCATAAATGCTTACGGAAGTGCTTATGAAGCGAATTTGATTGATGATAAATTAGGAAATAGTCACCAAATGCAAGAATTGTTCATGCATCAATCCGAAGAAGAGCATTCTGTATATGCAGTGAGCCTTCCCTTAAGTTCGCCATCTTGGCAACATAAAATTCCAGATTATACAAACAACCCTTTACAAAAGGCATTACTAAAACAGATCTCAAATCTGGTGAAAGAACATGCCTCAAAACTAAAAGAGGAAGATTTAAAATTATTAATGTTATTAGTACAACCAGATCATTTGTTACAAGTTAATCAAACCACCAAGGAAGAAGGATATAATAATTTCATTAGTAGCATGAACTGGATTACAGATATTAGTCTACGAAATAGAAATTAAAAATTTATTTCTTATAGATTTTCATTAAATCAAGAGCAATTTTCTCTTGAGTAAACTTAGCAAGATGAGATTCTACATTATTCAATAATTGCTCATTAAAATTATTGTCTTCGGCTAATTTAATCATTTGACTAGCTAAACTCTCATGATTTTTAGGATCAGCATATAAAGCATGCTGCCCACCTGCTTCCTGCATGGCTGATTGATTTCCCGCAACAACAGAAGTTCCCACTGATAATGACTCTAAAACTGGGATTCCAAACCCTTCAAAACTAGAAGGGTAAACTGAAGCTAAAGCACCTTTATAAAGATATGGAAGATCAGAAAAAGGTGTTTTATTATATATCCTGACATTATGGTCTAATCCCAGATTAGTAATTTCCTTTTCGACCTCTGCTTGATAGGCTGTTTTCTTGCCAACAATAAGGAGTAATAAATCATCTTTTACCTGATTTAGTACCAACTTAAATGCCATCACTAAATCTTTAGCATTTTTTCTATCCTCAATAGAGCCTACATATAAAAAATAAGGCTGATGTAAATTATAATGATCGAGGAGATACAATAATCTTCTCGTCTTTAATTCTTGATTATAAATAGGATGAACACCCTGATACACAACGCTTATTTTGTCTTCAGGGTAACCAAAAAATTCAATTATATCCTGCTTAGTTTGCTCACTTACAGCAATTACTTCATCCGCATTATTGCAAGCTGATTTAAACTTCTTCTTATAGATTTTCCTATCAATTAACGGATAAAACTCAGGATACCTTAAAAAAATTAAATCATGAATTGTAACAACTTTTTTAGTAGAATTTTTAAGGCCACTAGGCAATTCATTGCTCAAACCATGAAAAACATCCACATCGTGTTTTTCAGCAATTCGCCCAATTCTTTTTGATCTCCAAACATTTTTTAAACTGCCTAACTTCCATAATCCTGATGGTTGAATGGTTGATTCCTTATTTTCTTTAAAGAAACTTAATGCTTCCGAATGCTCAGTTAATTTTGGAGTAAATATTGAGTATTCTTCATCAGGGTAGTATTTTCTTAATGAAGAAATAACAAATCGACTATAATTCCCTAAACCGGTAAAATTGTTAAAAGCACGTTTGGCTTCGAAAGCTATATGCATACTAAAAAATTAAATCCTTAATTTGATTTTGCCCAAAACTAAATAAAATTTCCTTTGTCCTACTCATTACTTCATTAAAAAGAAAGATAATTGTAGTTTTGCAGCTAAGTGGGGAATGAATGAATTTATATAATATTAAGACTTTAGAAAACGGAATCAGGGTTATACATCAACCTGTTAGCAATTCAAAAATTGTTCACTGTGGTTTCGCATTAGATATAGGGAGTCGCGATGAAAAACCACATCAAGTCGGTATTGCTCATTTTTGGGAGCATATGGCTTTTAAAGGGACTAAAAAGCGCAAAACTTTTCATATTCTAAATAGGCTCGATTCTGTTGGGGGTGAGTTAAATGCCTACACCACCAAAGAAAAAATATTTTTTCACGCTTCGGTATTAGAGCAATATCTTGATAAAGCGATAGACTTACTTGTAGATATTACTTTTGAATCCATATTTCCGGAAAAACAAATCGAAAAGGAAAGACAAGTGATTTTGGAAGAAATGGCCATGTATAAAGATTCTCCTGAAGATGATATACAAGACCAATTTGACGCCTTAGTATTTTCAGGTCATCCATTGGGAAATAACATTTTAGGTACTGAAGAGAGCCTGAAAAGCTTCCACAGAAATCATTTCTTGGAATTTTTAGAAGAAAATTTAGATACTCAAAGGATAGTGTTTTCTATTGTAGGAAATATTTCAGAAAAGAAATTAGATCGTTTCATAAAAAAATATTTAGAGCCTATTGCACATCACAAAAGGCAAAGAGAAAGAATAAGTTTTGATCACTATTTACCAAGACGATTAAATTTCGATAAAGAAATATCGCAATCGCAATGTGCTATAGGCACTACCGCCTATCCTATTCATCATCCAAAACGGCTAGCCTTTTTTATGTTAGTGAATATCCTTGGCGGACCTGGCATGAACAGCCGATTAAATATGGCCTTAAGGGAGAAATATGGCTTTGTTTATGCAATTGATGCCGGTTATCATCCGTTTACTGATACTGCCCTATTCAGCATATTTTTCGGGACAGACCCAGGTCAACTGCCGAAAAGTATAAAGCTTGTAAAAAAGGAATTATTAAAATTACAAAATAAGCCTTTAGGCAGCATGCAACTTCATGTAGCCAAACAGCAACTTATGGGGCAATTAGCAATGGCAGAGGAGAACAATATGAATTATATGCTCATGTTAGGCAGGAGTTTATTAGATAAAGATAAAATTGAATCCTTAGATGAGTTATTTAATCAGATAAGGAATATTTCGGCTTCTGACTTACAAGACACTGCCCATGAAATTTTTAATGAGAATAGATTAAGTATCTTAACCTATACAGCTAAAAGAAGATGAAATGGAATTTCTAGACCCAGACTTAGAGAGATATGTTGAAGCTCATACCGAAAATGAAAATGAGCTTCTCTATAGAATAAATCGAGAAACGCATACTGAAGTTTTAAAACCCAGAATGTTAAGTGGGCATTTACAGGGTAGAGTACTTTCCATGATTTCTCACATGATTCAACCTAAAAACATATTAGAGATAGGCACCTACACTGGTTATTCTGCATTATGTATGGCTGAAGGTCTTCAAAATGATGGTAAACTCATTACGGTAGATGTTAATGAAGAATTGAAAGACCGACTAACAGAATATTTTAATGAATCTGATTTTGCAGATAAAATAGAGTTAAAGATAGGTAAAGCATTAGATATTGTGCCAAAGCTGGATGTTGAATGGGATATGGTTTTTATTGATGCTGATAAATCAAATTATCAAAACTATTATGACAACTGTATAGACAAGGTTAAAACCGGAGGTTACATTCTAGTTGACAATGTTTTATGGAGCGGGAAAGTTTTAGAAAAAAACAGAAAAAAGCTTGATAAAGATACAGAAGCTATGCTTAATTTTAACGAATTTGTACATAAAGATGAGCGTGTACAAAATGTACTATTTCCAATAAGAGATGGCTTAATGATTTTAAGAAAAAAATGAGATTGAAATTCCCTTTACTATTACTATTTATTTATCCATTGTGCTTTATTGCAAATGCTCAACAAGTTCCCTCAAGAATTGCATTTGCTAATATGGATTTAAGATTAACCTCCGATGCAATTCGTGACATTCAAGCAGATGTAGATGCATTAACAAGAAGTGAAAAATACTTTCAGAAAAAACTGGAAAGGGTAGATATGTACATGCCTATAATCGAAAGAATTTTTCAAGAAGAAGGCTTACCTGAGGACTTTAAATATTTAGTAATTCAAGAAAGTGCATTAGTATCAGACGCTGTTTCTAGCAGTAATGCTGTAGGCTTTTGGCAGTTTAAGGAAATATCGGGTTTAGAAAATAACTTAAGAATAGATCGCTATGTTGACGAGCGAATGAATATCGTTTCCTCTAGCCGTGCTGCTGCAAATTACTTAAAAAGTCATAATGAATATTTCGACAATTGGGCCTATGCCTTAATCGCTTATCAAAGAGGCCGTGGTGGCGCTATGGATGTGGTAGATGAAAGCAATTTCGGGAAAGATAAACTAAAGATAACTAGTGAAACGTATTGGTATTTGAAAAAATATCTTGCTCATAAAGTGGCGTTTGAAAATGTATTAGGAACATCTAAAACTCCCTACTATTTAAAAGAAGTATCCTCAAAAAAATCCGACAACCTAAAAACTATTGCGAAACAGGAAGAAGTACCCTATGAACTTCTTGTTGAATATAATAAATGGTTAAAAAGAAGCAAAATCCCTGAGGATAAGGAATATACTATTGTTGTTCCACTGAGTAATCTTGAAAAGATAACCAAATTACAGAATCAAAAAGAAGCTGAGTTAGATCATTTACCAGGAGATATAAATGATAAAGAGCAGCAAAAATTTCCCTTAGTAGACCACTACCCTAGTAAATCTGATCGATCTATCCCCCATAAGGTAGAAATAAATGGATTAGACGGAATTTATGCTCCAGCTGGTTATACAGTTCAGAAATTAGCTGAAGTGGCAGGAATAGAACAATATAAATTTAGAAAGTTTAACGACCTTAAAATCAGAGAGGAGTTAACAACAGGAAGAATTTACTATTTAAGAAGAAAAAGAAATCGAGCTAAATTTTATTATCATACAGTTACTGAAAGTGAAACAATGTGGGATATCAGTCAGAAATATGGAGTAAAACTTAAGAAACTATATAGGAAAAATAGAATGGAACCACCTGCTCAACCGAGAGTAGGCAGAGTATTATGGTTAAGACAAAATCGTCCTGCTAACGTAGAAATTGAATACAGAACAGCACCTAAAGTAGAGAAAGATGAGCCAAAACAGCAAGAAGTGATAGAAACTGTCATCAATGAACAACAGCCAGATACAATTCACAATAATCATGATTCATCGAAAAATACTATCAACCCAATTCATGGAAAACTTAAAGATTCAATAGTGATTTCTTCATCAGATTCACTTATTTCTGAAACCTTATCCGATAGCAATAGCACAGAAGTAGATACTGTATTAATAGAAGAAAAGACAGAAGATATTGATTCTACAGAAGTTGAAGTAGGTAAAAATATAATTGAAGAGTCAAGCAAAGAAGAGGATATTGAATTCGAAAATGAAAATGAGTCTGTTCAAGCTGATTTGATGGAATATACAATAAGAAAAGGGGATACATTTTTCTCTATTGCTAACCGCTTTAACATGAAAATATCTAATCTTTTAAGCGTCAACGAATTAAACATTAGAGACACCCTTTCAATTGGTCAGATTATTAAAGTAAATAAAGTAGAATATTTTGAAAACCCTTCAAAAGAGGAAAGTCAAACTGATGATGAAGCTATGAAAAACAGCGTTTCAGAGGCAGCTGACCAATCAAATGATTCAAAGGCCATTGAACATAAAGTAGAATCTGGAGATACAATGTATGCGTTAGCAAGAAAATATAATGTTAGCTTAAAAGATATAATGGAGTGGAATAACAAAAATGATTACACCTTAAAAGAAGGTGAATTAATTCTAATCAAACAGAAATAAAAGAAACAATTACATTAATTCTTAACTACATTGTCTTACATTTGTGGCATCTATCGAAAAAATAGTGTATTTCGATAGAATTATGTTTCAAATAAAAAAAACTTTACTTATGTTTAGAAATAACTCTAAACAGAGTAATAAGAAAGTTGATCAATTAGATTACAAGGGTAAATTACATGGTAACAGCTACAAAAACTGTTGATTTAGTGATGCTTGTCGATGACAATGATACTGATAACTTCATCAGCAAGCGTATCATAGAAATAACGGAATTCGCAAAATATGTCGAAATTAAAAATTCAGGTAAAAGTGCCTTAGAATATTTAGAAGATCATAAAAATGATCCTGACAAACTCCCTAACATCATCTTTCTTGATATCAACATGCCTATAGTTGATGGATTCGTATTTCTGTATGAATTCGAAAAATTCTCTGACATTGTAAAAGATAAATGTAAAGTTATAATTCTATCCAGTTCAGATAACAAAAGAGATATAGATAAGATCGTAAACAACGATCATGTAATTAAATTCATTACCAAACCGCTTACTGAGAACGCTCTTAACGAGATTCGTTCTTTGGATTTAAGCTAATTTTTAAATCAACATCAACATTTTCTGGCTATGAAAATAATTAAAGCTATTATTTTTCTGATTTTAGTGAGTGCAACAAATGCTATAGCACAAACTGATAGTATTGCTGCAAACACTGACACTTCATATTGGGATAAAGGCGGTTTAATTAACATAAATTTTTCTCAGGTTGATCTAACCAACTGGAATGGTGGAGGTAAAAGCTCTATATCCATTGGAGGACTATCAAACTTCAAAGCAAATTATGAAAAGGGTAAAAATGCTTGGAGCAATAGATTAGATTTAGCCTATGGTTTACTAAGACAAGGAGAAAATGAAAATCCTTTTATCAAAACAGATGATAATATAATTTTAACTTCAAGGTATAGTAGACAGCTAAAGAAAAGAATTTTCATCTCAGGAATGGTTGATTTTAGGACCCAATTTGATGAAGGTCTGAATGAGGAAAACGAAGTAATTTCGAGATTTTTAGCGCCTGGTTTTCTCTTAGCTAATATTGGCCTTACCTATCGATACAAAGAAATATTTTCAGCTTCTTTTTCTCCACTTTCATCTAAAACAACAATTGTAACGGATGATAGCCTATCTAACGCTGGGGCTTATGGCGTTGAAATAGGTGAAACCACAAGATTCCAAGGGGGTATTAACTTTTCTTCATCTTTCCAAAAAGACATTTGGGAGAACGTAAACCTGTCTACAAACCTGAATATGTTTGCTGATTATGAAAAATTAGGAAATATTGACATTAATTGGGAAACTGCATTAATCTTTAAAATCAACAGTTTCTTATCTGCTTCATATAGCACCCAATTAATTTATGATGATGATATTAAATCTAAAGAAATTGTAATTAATGAAGCTTTAGGAGAGTTCCGATACGTACCCGGCATTCAATTCAAAAGTGTAATGAATATAGGCTTAAATATCAAACTACCTTATTAACTATCAAACTTGTTAATCAATTTTGCTCAACCTTATTAGAACCAATTTTAAGGAATACGTGGCTTTCCTTAAAAACCCAGAACCGAACCCAAACAAAAGTGCAGATGACTCTGAAAGTAAATGGAGTAAGCTGTTTATTTTTTTGTTAATAGATGCGATAATAATTTCCCCTATTCTATTTCTTTTATACATATTAGAAGAATTTAGTAATATCGATTTAAATAACCATTCTGTTTCAAACATTGCCAATGAATATGGGATTATTATACTCATATTAGCAGGTGGTATTCTATCCCCTCTTATAGAAGAAATTATTTTTAGGCTTCCGCTTCATTATAAAAGAAACTATTTATTTAAATTTATTGGTCTTTTTATTGGGAAAGAGAGAGTTGAAAATTTTTGGTTAAAGCATTTCAGAATATTTTTTTACCTTTTTGTAATAGCGTTCGGTTTTGTCCATATTTTTAATTTTCAAGAAAAATCCATTTTGATATGGATTCTATTACCCTTGCTTGTAGCCCCTCAAATTATTGGTGGTACAATATTAGGATACTTAAGAATAAAACTAGGTTTCGGATGGGCTTTTCTACATCATGCAATTTATAATACTGTTTTAACAATTCTTGCTTTTTCTACACACTTAAATCAGGAAGTTTCTATTAACAACTCAGATTTTAAACTTAATATAGAAGTCGCAGAAAACAAGTACAACAACGAATCAAAAGTTGAAGATACTTCTGATTTTGATTTTAAAAATATTGTTAACACGCAATATGCAAGCTATAATTATATAGCTAATAGACTAGGTTGGGAAAAGATTGACAAAAAAGAGAACTATAAATATTACAATATCTCTTTGGAGATGAAAAACTTAGATTTAAATAGTGATTCTATTCTTCAGTATCATCTCATTAAAATAATTAAAAATCAATAATCAGGATCCAAGCCGAAAGTATCTCGCAATTTACCAAGAAGAGGATTTTCCTTCATCATAGCATCAAATTTCTCCTTTGGAGTGTATGGCCTTTCTGCTGCCTTCTCGATATTCACATGATGTTGCAATTGAATTTCCTGATTTTGAAATTTAGCTCGAATAAAGTTTAGAAAATCAGCCTTTATTTTTTCAATACCATCAACCTCAACGGGATTTGATAATTCAACCGTAATCATCTGTTCTTCTAAGTGAATGGAGTTTTTTAATGAGTTCTCAACTAAAGGTCCTACTTTATTTTGCTCAACGAACTGATTTACTACTTTCTTTAACTCCTCTGCATTTAAATCTAGCTTCTGAACAGTTGATGTACTCATTTCTTCAGATGATTCTTCAGAAGAAGTACCAACTATTGGATTAGGTTTTTTCTCTTCAGTTTTTTTCTGAACGGACTCTCCTGGCTTTGGAATTGAAGGAGATGACTTTAATGGCTTATTCTGTCTGGCCTTAGCAGCCATCTGGTCAGCAATGGAAGTCTTTTTTACTGAAGATGAGTCATCTTCAGAATCAGACTGTTCACTTAGCTTACTTTTTTTTTTAGAACTTCTTCCTGCTGCTTCGCTAAATCAATAGCACTATTGAGCTTTGCTAACTTCATCAAAGCTAACTCAACTGCCAATCTTTGATTTTTACTCGCTTTATAGGATTGATCCGTTTGATTAAGAATCTGTAAACCAGATAGCAAGAATGAAGCGTCAACATTCTTCGCTTGCTCCTGATATTGCGCTTTTACTTGATCCGAAACTTCTAATAACTCTAGAGTAGAGGCATCTTTGCAAACTAAAAGGTCTCTAAAATGAGAAGCCAGTCCATTTACAAAATTATGACCATCAAAGCCATTCTTCAGGATTTCGTCAAACAGTAATAATGCTTCAGGAATTTTTTCACCATTTAAAGCGTCCGTCACCTTGAAATAATAATCATAATCTAAAATATGAAGATTATCAATGGTAGTTTGATAAGTGATTTTATTATCAGGCGAAAAGGTAACAATTAAATCAAAAATAGAAAGTGCATCACGTAAAGCTCCGTCTGCCTTTTGCGCAATTAAGTGCAAAGCAGCATCTTCTGCTTCTATGCCTTCTCTATCAGCAATTTCCTTCAAATGATCTGATATATCAGATACTTTTATTCTATTAAAATCATAGATCTGACATCTGGAAAGAATAGTTGGGATTACCTTATGCTTTTCCGTAGTAGCCAGAATAAAAATTGCATAAGACGGTGGCTCTTCCAATGTTTTCAAGAATGCATTAAATGCTGCATTTGAAAGCATGTGAACCTCATCTATAATATATACTTTATATTTTCCGTGCTGAGGGGGTACTCTTACCTTATCAATAAGATTTCTAACATCATCCACGGAATTATTAGAAGCTGCATCTAGCTCATAGATATTTAAGGAAGAAGAACCCTCCATATTATCTACATCAAAATCGTTGATCAGTCTGGCCAAAATTCGAGCGCAGGTAGTTTTACCTACCCCTCTAGGACCACAAAAAAGTAGAGATTGCGCTAAATGATCATTATCAATAGCGTTTTTTAAAGTAGTAGTAATGTGTTTTTGTCCTACTACTTCATCAAATCCTTTTGGTCTATACTTCCTTGCTGATACAACAAAATTTTCCATTAGCGCAATTTATAAATACACTTTCGATTTTAAGGAATCATTGGCATTTTATTATGAAAAAAATTTAGAGGCTTTCATTATTAATTAGCCATAATATTCCACAAAATTCCTTGGAGTCTCATAAAGAGTTAATTTATGTAAACTCGCCCCTTTTTGTAATTCTTTAACTTTCGGCTCAAGTATTCTCCAGAATTCTGCAATAATGATCTCACAACTTGCCATTTTACCTTTAAGAAATGGCACATCCATGTTTAAATTTTTGTGATCGACCTTATCTATTACTTCTGATTTAATCAGATTGCTTAATTTTTTCAAATCTACCACAAAGCCAGTTTCAGGATCTGGCTCACCCTTTACTGTCACAATCAATTCAAAATTATGACCATGCCAGTTTTCATTTGCACAAGGACCAAAAACCTTTTCGTTCTTTTCCCTGCTCCAGTTTGGGTTAAAAAGCTTGTGAGCTGCGTTAAAATGTTCTTTACGATTAACGTAAATCATGCCAATTTCAATTTTTAGGCTGCAAATATACGTTTATTCATTTATAATAAATAGTTTTGTTCAAATAGCTTAATTCAAAAACATACATCTCATGATAATAGTTACTGGCGCTGCAGGTTTTATAGCTTCAAATTTGATTAAAAAGTTAAATTCTGAAGGATTTAACCACATAATTGCGGTTGACAAGTTTGACAATGCCGATAAAAATAAAAACTTAGAAGGATTAAAAATTCAAGAAAAAGTTGAAAGAGACGTCTTTTTTGATTGGCTTGAAAAACAAGATCCTAAAATGATTGAGTTCATTTTTCATTTAGGAGCTAGAACGGATACCACTGAATTTGACAAAGAACTATTATCACAGTTAAACACCGAATATTCTAAAAAGATCTGGTTAAAGTGTATAGAAATGCAAATTCCATTAGTGTATGCAAGTTCTGCAGCCACATATGGTTTAGGAGAATTAGGCTATGATGATGATGAAAGTAAAATCCCTCATTTAAAACCACTTAACCCATACGGTGTTTCCAAGAACGAATTTGACATTTGGGCACTGAACCAAAAGGTAAAGCCTTTTTATTGGACTGGTTTAAAATTCTTTAATGTGTATGGACCTGGAGAATATCATAAGGGAAGAATGGCAAGTGTTATTCTTCATGCTTATCGTCAAATTTCAGAAAGTGGTAAAATGAAATTATTTCGTTCACACAATCCTGAATTTAAGGATGGAGAACAAATGAGAGATTTTGTTTTTGTAAATGATGTTGTTGATGTCATGATTTGGTTGATGCATCATCGTAAAAATTCTGGCATCTACAATCTGGGCAGCGGTAAAGCTCGTACATTTTTAGATCTAGTGAAAGCAGTATTCAAATCTATGAAAATGAAAGAAGATATTAGCTTTATTGATACTCCTGAAGATATCAGAGATAAATATCAGTATTTCACTGAAGCTAATATGGAAAAATTAAAGTCAATTGGATATCCTAAGGATTTTACCTCACTAGAAGAAGGAGTTGACCAATATTTACAAAACATAAAAAAATAATTAACTATATTCAGTTTATATAAAGTATCACTAAAACTATAAAACTATGTTAGAACAACTTGATCCAGATGTACTAGAGAAAATTCAATCTTATGGTATTGAATTTGGAATTGCATTGATAAAAGTGATTCTGATTTTCGTTATAGGACGAATTTTGATTAGTTACATCATGAAAGGAATCAAAAAAGCATTTAAAAAGTCCGAGCTTGATGTTTCTTTAGCTTCCTTTTTAACTTCTTTTTTACGCTTTGTATTTTACATTGCTTTAGTATTAGTTATAGCACAAAGCATTGATATTAAAATAGCAGCATTATTAGGAGTATTAGGTGCAGCAGGTTTAGCAATAGGCTTAGCCTTACAAGGAAGTCTATCGAACTTCGCAGGCGGTATTTTGATACTCATTACAAAGCCTTTCAAAGTTGATGATATTATTGAAGCTCAAGGGCATATGGGAGTAGTAGAAAAAATTGATATACTCCACACTCATCTTCGAACATTTGATAATCAATTAATCATAATTCCAAATGGAGGCTTAGCTAATTCAAGTGTTAAAAATGCAACAGCTAAAGATACCAGAAGAGCTGAATTGAATGTGGGAGTAGCTTACGGGTCAGATCTTCAAAAAGTAAGAGAAATTATTTTAGGTGTTTTATCGAAAGATGACAGAATTAATCCAGACCCAGAACCAGTAGTGAAATTTACTAATTTTGGAGATAGTTCTTTAGATTTAAGTGTTAGAGTTTGGACCTCTACGGACAATCTATGGCCAGTTTACTTCGATAATATGGAAGCCATTAATAACGAATTTGTGAAACAAAACATAGAAATTCCTTTCCCTCAAAGAGATATACATATGAGAACTAAATAAATTATTTAAAATCAGAAATTTAAATAGCCTTTGTAGTTTCAAAGGCTATTTTTTTTCAAATATTTTTCAAAATATAGATGAAGATATACTTCAATATCGTTTCTTTGACTAAAGTTAAAAGAATAAAAGCTTGAATATATCATTATCGAATACTCTAAAAGTAATTTTCATAAGTACTTTAATAAGCCTTACTAATTTTGCACACGGACAGAACTTCGTAAGCAAATACATTAATAGTATAATCAATGATACCAGTGACATTCAAAAACCCCAGTTCTTGATCTACCCTACCCTAGCTTATGCGCCTGAAACCAGTTGGGAATTTGGTTTAAGCTCACTGCTCGTTTATTATGCAAATCAAGATACCACGAATCGATTAAGTGAAATTAATGGATTTACTTTTTTCACCCTTGAAAATCAATATGGCTTATGGTTCGATCATGCCATTTATTCCGATGAAGACAAATGGTTTTTACTGGGTAGAATAAGATTCCAAAGCTTCCCTCTCTTTTATCATGGAATTGGAAATGATACACCTGAAGAATATATTGCTCGAGTTGATGCCAATCAAATATTCATAAAAGAAAGAATATTACGAAAAATCAGAAAAGATGTGTTTTTAGGTTTTGAAACTGATTTTCAGCGCTTATCTTCTGTGAATTTCAATCCTGCTGAAGAAATCATCGAGCCACAAGAATTACCATTAGGAAGTAATGGTTCAACTAACCTAGGTTTTGGAATAGGTTTAGTTCATGATAATCGACATAATGTATTGAATGTTAGAAAAGGCTTTTTTTCAGAGCTTGCCATGCTTCACTATAATCAAGCCTGGGGTAGCACCTTTAATTTTACATCCATAATTTCTGATACTCGACTTTACAGATCGATAGGTAAACACAATGTATTTGCCTCACAATTATTAGGACAATTCAATTCAGGAGACGTTCCTTTTAATCAATTAGCTCTAATGGGAGGTGAAAGTATTATGCGCGGCTATTACTATGGAAGATATCGGGACAGAAACCAAATAGCCGCACAAGTAGAATATCGGTTTTTACCAATTCCTTTTAACTTCACCGATAGAATTGGAGCCGCTGTTTTCGCAGGAGCTGGCAAAGTATTTCCAGATATGCGAAATTTTAACTTAGATAATGTAGTAGTATCAGGCGGTGCAGGCTTAAGATTTCTTTTATTCCCTAAAAAAGATATTTACACTCGATTAGATATTGCATTTACTGCTGAGGGCACAGGATTCTATCTTTTTATAGGTGAAGCTTTTTAATTATAGTAATTTAATAAAATTAGTTTCAAATAATTAATTCCAGAAAGGTTAAGACTTCATTTATATTTACTAATTTTGCAGCCACAAAAAATAGCACTTATTGACTGAAAACCAGCGCATTTTTTCCTTAGTATGTTGTTTTTCAATTAATAAGCTTCTATCTTTGTGTCCCTTTTAGCGGATAGTGCGCCCGATCATAAATGTTAACTATCTGTAAAAAGCTAATTAATAAGGAGTTAAGAACTAACAAAAAGAAAAAATAGTGGATACGCTTAGTTACAAAACCGTCTCAGCAAACAAAGCAACAGTTGAAAAAGACTGGGTTGTTGTGGATGCTGCAGGAAAAGTATTAGGTAGATTTGCCAGCGATGTTGCGAAAATCCTTCGTGGTAAAAACAAGCCGAGTTACACACCTAATGTTGATTGTGGTGATAACGTTATCGTTATCAACGCAGACAAAATATTGATGACAGGCAAAAAATGGGATGATAGAACGTATCAGACTTACACAGGATATCCTGGTGGTCAGCGTGAAATCACACCTCGCCAGCTAAAAGCTAAATCATCTACTTTATTAGTAGAGAGAGCGATTAGAGGTATGTTGCCAAAAAACAGATTGGGCAGAGACTTGTTCAGAAACCTTTATGTTTATGAAGGCGCTGAGCATGGTCATGAAGCACAAAAACCTAAAGTTAAAGAAATCTAAAAAATCAATAGATGGAAATTATAAACACCATTGGAAGAAGAAAAACATCTGTTGCTAGATTGTACATGCAATCTGGTAAAGGTGCTATTACCATTAACTCTAAAGACGTTAAGGATTATTTTCCAACTGAAATTCTTCAAGCTATCGTAAATCAACCATTTGCTACTACAAAAACTGAAGGTTCTTTCGACCTTAAAGTTAATGTTGATGGTGGTGGTGTTGCTGGTCAAGCTGAAGCTGTTCGTTTAGCTATAGCTAGAGCTTTATGCGAAATTGATCCTGAGCACAGACCTGCACTTAAAGCAGAAGGATTTCTTACTAGAGACCCTAGAATGGTTGAACGTAAGAAATACGGTAGAAGAAAAGCTAGAAGAGCATTCCAGTTCTCTAAACGTTAATTTTTACTTACAAACAATAAATATAAACACTTATGGCTAAGCTTGAGTACAACGACTTACTTGAAGCTGGTGTCCATTTCGGACACTTAACAAGAAAGTGGGATCCAAAAATGGCTCCTTACATTTTCATGGAGCGTAATGGCATCCATATTATTGACTTGAACAAAACTTTAGCTGCTTTAGATGAAGCATGCCACGCGATCAAAAATCATGTTCGTTCTGGTAAGAAAGTTTTATTTGTAGCTACTAAAAAGCAAGCGCAAGATATCGTTCAAGAAGAAGCGAAAAGATTAAACATGCCTTATGTTACTGATAGATGGCAAGGTGGTATGTTAACTAACTTCGCAACTATCAGAAAGTCATTAAAGAAAATGGCTAATATCGATAAATTACAGAAAGACGAATCTTATCTTAATCTTGCAAAAAGAGAGAGATTAATGATTCAGCGTGAAAGAGAAAAGATGGAGCGTGTATTAGGTGGTATCGCTGATCTTAACAGATTACCATCAGCTCTTTTTGTAATCGATATCAAAAGAGAACATATTGCAATCAAAGAGGCTCAGAAATTAAATATCCCAGTTTTCGCAATGGTTGATACGAATTCTGATCCTACGCAAGTTGATTATCCAATTCCTGCTAATGATGATGCATGGAAATCAATTAGCTTAATCTTGAAATCTTTCGGTAAAGCTATTGAAGAAGGCTTAATGGAAAGAAAGCAAGAGAAAGATGATGCTAAAATGAAGCAAGCTGAGGAAGAGAAAAAAGCAGTAGATGCTAAAGCTGAAACTAAAAAAGAAGACGCTTCTAAAAAATCAGCTGAATAAATCATTATTCATGTAGAATATTGAATAACAATAAAATTGAACATCGGACAAGATTCGGTGTTCATTTTTTTGTTTAAACCCATTCAAGAAATAAAGTATATAACACACTAAAATCAAATAAGCATGGCTATTACAGCACAAGAAGTAAAAAAGCTTAGAGAAATAACAGGTGCCGGCATGATGGATTGCAAAAAGGCATTAACAGAAGCTGATGGTGATTTTGACAAAGCTATCGAGATCTTAAGAAAAAAAGGTCAAAAATTATCTGAAAAAAGAGCAGATAGAGAAACTACAGAAGGTAATGTATTCATCAAAACTAATGATGATCAGTCACAGGCTTTCTTGATTTCTTTAACTTGTGAAACTGATTTCGTATCTAAGAATGAAGACTTCCAGAAATTTGGACAAGAAATCATTGAGAAAGTTGCTGCTGAAAAACCAGCTGATATGGAGGCTTTAAAAGCTATCCCTTACGAGGATATCACTATCGGTGAAAAAGTTATTGAAATGGTTGGTAAAATCGGTGAGAAAATCGAAATCAGCCACTACGAGACTTTAGAAGGAGAAAAAGTAGTTTCTTACGTTCACGCTGGCGCTAAATTAGGTGTATTAGTATCATTGAAAAACACTGGTGATGTTGATGTAACTGATGCTGGTAGAGATGTTGCTATGCAAATCGCTGCTATGAACCCTGTAGCTGTTGATAAAGATGGCGTTGATTCTTCTGTAGTAGAAAAAGAAATCGAAATAGGTAAAGAAACTGCAAGAGCTGAAGGAAAACCTGAAGAGATGTTAGAAAAAATTGCTACTGGTAAATTAAATAAGTTCTTTAAAGAGAATACTTTATTAAGCCAAGCATTCGTAAAAGATAACAAAACTTCAATTGCTCAATATTTAGATTCAGTGAACAAAGGAATGACTGTTACTGAATTCAAAAGAGTTGCAATTGGATAATCATAAAATCTAATTTTTAGATCTTTGCAAAAGCCTTTGAAATAATTTCAAAGGCTTTTTTTATGTCCAATTAATATCGAATTAAAAGTTTATTTCTCTCCTCTTTTGGAATAGTATTAAAATCCTCTTCATTATCAATATCGACTAATTCATCGAGCAATTGATAACTTAGATTCAAATTTTTAAAATCTAAAACAGTATCCGGAGCTACAGTATCAGTACTCCATGTTTTATTTTGAAAGAAATCTACATAAGGTTTATTCATCCCTAATAAATAATAGCCACCATCATTACTCGGCCCTAAAACAACATCTTTATGCTCAAGAGCTAAAAAAGCGGATTCTAGAGTTTCTTTATTCAGAGAATAGCAATCACTACCCATAATGCAAACTGATTCGTATCCGTTATTAAATGCATCTTCAAATGCAGATTGCATCTTTACTCCTAGATCAGGATTTGAGTTTTGAATATGCTTGTAGAATGGTGGGTTATTGGGCCATAAATCATCTTTATCGATAAAGGAGGAATAATAAACAGCCTTATCAAAGGCTAATTCTTCTACTTCCTCTTTAGTTTTTTGAAGCATATTTTTATAAAAAACTAAAGCCTTTTCATCTCCTATTGTAGCTGCAAGTCGAGTTTTGCATTTCCCTAATTCAGGATTCTTAACAAATATGATTAATAGTCTTTTCTTATTCATATACTTTAATCCCTTTACCTTCTTCTAACCATTTTCCCCATCTTTTATTATAGGTATGCACACTATCAGTCACTTCCCCTTCTTGATTCACTACATCAAAATTTTCATTCTTCCACTGGAAAATACCTCCATATAGGTTTTTAACATTTTGATAACCAGCCTCCTTTAACTTCTCTCCTATTTTCTCACTTCTGTAGCCAACTGAACAATAAACAATAATCTCCTTATCCTTATCAATTTCACTTACTTGTTCTATTTCAAATCGATCGTAATCAATAAATTTAGCATTAGGCAGATGGCTTACAGCATATTCCTTTGCTGAACGTGTATCAAGTAATACAGTATTTTCGTCATTGAGCTTTTCTGACACCTCTTTAGGTTGAACTAAGTTTACCGTATTGCTGTATATTGATTTTAATTTCTGATCATAAGTTTGTTGACCACAGGCTACTAATGATTGCAGAAACGAAAGTATCATCATATTAATTAGTATTTTATGCATAAGAATTACTTTTCTTTATTCTCCTTTTATAGGATAACTCAAATACGATGAAAATGATTAAAGAGATGTATTCAATTGATATCAAGGATAAATTCTGGATATAACCACTTTCGGTGTATCCCCAATACGTTACAAAAATTAGAAATGACCATACGATCGGGAACCAATATTTTGATATAATACCTAAGACTAAAAGAGGTAAAATGTACCAGGGGTGCACGGTAGTAGCAAAAAGTAGATATATGAAATAAGTCCACATCATTCTCTCTGCAAGCTTCATATCTTTAATATTGATCAAATTAAATATTACCATCGCTGAAAAAGAAATAAGTCCTAAAATGGGGCCTGCAGTGCCAATTATATTATATCCCTTAGCTAGGAAACCAATTTCACGAACCAAGAAATATATACTTGCATTGAATTCAAAGTTTTTAAAATATAAAGTAGAGCTACTGAATATGGCTTTGAACACATCTGAAAATATAAAGGGTAGAAATATAATAGCTACTAGGAATAAGCTTAATACTATGTATTTGAGATAGTCTCTTAGAGATAAATATTTAAAGAAACTAGCTAAAAAGATTAGAGGAAATAATTTGAAGCTAATTGCTAAGCCAAGCGACAAGCTACTTATTGATTTTTTTTCCTGATTAAAATAATAAATGCATAATACTAAAAAGAAAATTACAAATACTTCAAAATGAAGATTACCTACCAATTCTAAAACCACAAGTGGATTAAATGCATAAAATAATAAGGACTTGCCATTCAAATTTATTTGCTTAAATACCCTTAATAAAAAATAAAGGCTCCCAATCTCAGTAAAAATTATAAGTAATCTTAAAGCAATTATACTTGTGAATAGCTTATCAAATAATGTAATTACAATAAAAACGAGCTGGTTAATAGGAGGATAAATACTGAAGTATTCGGGCGAGTTAAGTTTTTCAAATAAAAATTTAGCTGATTCCGATCTTTTTAAAAATTCTGAGGGAAGAATACTGTAAGCATCATATCCATCCCACCATAATTTTCCATCCCATATAAAACGATACACATCATCAGATAAATTCGGGACTAGAATTACTAATAATAACCTGAATAAAATGGCATAAGAAATTATTTCTCGAACAGTAAATTTTTCCTTTTGTAAACAGAAATAAAGGTAAATACCAAACAGTAAAAAGTATTGAGAAATTAATAGTGTACTTTCAAATCGCTCTGTATAATAGCTGATACTAATAAGCAAAAAACTCATTATTAGTATTGCGATATACTTCCAATATTGGTTCAAACTATTTGAATTGAGGTCTTACTGAATGGTAAAAAACGGTTAGGAAGCCTAACATCAACATTAGGTGAAAAATCACTAAACCGTAATCCTTTAAATTAAATCCAAGGTAAATAGCAAAGGCAAAATAAATTGCAAGGAAAGCTTCTAAAACACTTAACCAGCTAAATTGTAATTTGATGTATTTATTATCTTTCCAACTTTTGTTTTTATCAGAAATATTAAATTTTGGTGTTCTGATAAATGCAGATTTAAAACCTAGCAAACCCTCAGCAACAGCTAGTGCATTGTGAAGCGATAAGCCCATTGAAACCGTTATAAACAAAGGGAAAGTTTTAAAGAAATAAGCCGCATGCTTTTTGGTTTTCATTAAATGCTTATTCGCCACCCAGTAAAATATTGCAATTGAAAAGAACCCTAATAAAAAAACGCTCCCAATTTGAAATAGTATTTTTAATTCAGGGTGAATACTCTTAATCCACAACATTGGGACACTTAAAATGGCAGTGATCAAAATAGCTATAAAAATTGAGCTATTGAATAAGTGAAAAAAAGCATGAAGCTTATTGGAGATCGAAAGATTCGATTTAAAAACTTTAGCAATATTTTTTCTGGCCGTTTCTGCCCCTCCTTTATTCCATCTAAACTGTTGTGATTTTATGGCTGGCATTATAATGGGGAGCTCTGCCGGAGATTCTACATCCTCTTTATATAAAAACTTCCATCCTTTTAATTGAGAACGGTAGCTTAAATCCAAATCTTCGGTTAAAGTATCGGCTGACCATCCTCCCGCATCTTCAATGGTTTTTTTTCTCCAGACCCCGCCTGTTCCATTAAAATTAATAAAGGAACCTGCATTATTTCTCCCTACTTGTTCGATGGTAAAATGGGCATCAAGTCCAAACGCTTGTAATCTGGTCAAGATAGAATAATCTTTGTTTACATGACCCCAACGAGTTTGAACCACACCGATTTTTTCATCTTGAAAATGTGGGATGGTAGCTTTTAAAAAATAAGGCTTTGGTAAAAAGTCAGCGTCAAATATGGCAATAAAATCAGCATCCGTTTGCTGCATTCCATACTGTAAAGCTCCCGCTTTAAAATCAACTCGGTCAGGTCTACGAATTAATTCTATATTCTTTCCATACGCTTTCCACTCCTGAACTTTTTCCATAAGAATAGAAGTTGTTTCATCAGTAGAATCATCCAAAATTTGAATTGAAAGTTTATCATTTGGATAATCTAATTGACATACAGAATCTACCAATCTGCTTACTACATACTTTTCATTATAAATGGGCAACTGAACACAAACTTTTGGATATTCAGATTCCATTTCAGGAGTTGCACTTTTTTTATACTTACGACTCCTTTTTTGCTTCAAATAATGATAGGTAAGATGCAATTGTCCTAAGCTGAAGAAAAATATAAACAGCAAGCTAATTGCATACAATATGATGATAAGCCATTCCCAAGTCATGCTTATAAATATTTAAAAATCGTGTATAATATTTTATATCCTGCCATAAAAGTACCGTAAACTGTACCCGAAACTTTAGATTTACCAATTCGGTTCCTGTATTTCATAGGAACTTCTGTACATTTCAATCCTTTCTTTGCTGCTTTCACCTGCATTTCAACAGTCCAACCAAATGTTTTATCACTCATAGCTAAATCTTGAAGCTTTTCCCATTTAATTGCTCTGAAGGGACCTAAGTCGGTAAATTGATAACCGTAAAAAAGTCTAATCAAACGTGTTGCTAACCAATTACCAAATACTTGTGGAATGGTCATACTCCCTGATTCCCTATTGCCTAAAGCCCTTGAGCCAATAACCATATCCATATTATTTTCAATGATAGGTGCCACAAGTTCATTTAATTGTTCAGGGTAATCCGAATAGTCCGCATCCAGAAAAACAATAATCTCTGGATTACTATCCTTGTTGCTGACATAATCTAATCCTTTTAAACAAGCATTACCATACCCTTTAATAGGCTCATCTAAAACTATAGCCCCGGCTAATTCCGCTGCAGCTCTAGTCTTATCAGTAGAATTATTATTAACCACAATAATCTCCTCAACAGAATCTTTTGGAATATCATTCACAACTTTTCCTACTGAATTTTCCTCGTTAAAGGCGGGTATAATAACAACTATTTTTGAGTCCATTGGCTTAATTAGAGTGCAAAAGTACAAATTCAAGCGTTCTAATATGTCTTACTTTAGACAAAAATCCTGTTTAACTTATAAAAAATAACTATTCCAAGATATGTGAATCATATCCTGCAGTCCTTTTGTCAGTTTGTATTGTAATTAAATGTCATTTTGACCTATATCAGCAAGTTTTCTTATTTGGAACAAGCTTTGATGTAAGTACATCAATTATTTAAAAATTCAGTGATTATGAATTTATTAGAAAACAAAGACATATTAAGAAGCTTACTATTTCAAGGCGATCAATTAAATACCCTTGCAGGTGGAATTGCAAAAGTGAATTTCAATATAGAAAATCAAAATGATGGGTTTTTAATTACTGTTGAAGCGCCAGGTATTTCAGCAGATCAGCTTAAAGTGATTTCAGAGCGTAATTCGCTTCATATATTTGCAAACATGAATCATCCAGCTGAGAATTTAGGTGTTATGATTCCTTTGTTTTACAGAAAGGTTGATTTACCAATTTTTGCAAATACAGATGAAGTAGAGGCCGTTCATCATGACAGAAAACTAGAAATTTTTATTCCAATTGGAAAAAATAGTGCTAAAAGCAAGAAAGAAATCAATATCAAACAAATATAAATCTGCGTGTAGGTTAGGGACCTGCATTGAATTTTAAAATTGACTCAAAATCCTCTTCCAAAGTTTGAAGAGGATTTTTTTATTCCCAACACTTTGATTAGGTTTATAATATACCAACTATTTACCTACTTAAGAACCAAAACCATGCTTAGTAAATTACTTCCCATCCTTATCTTTACCTTGTTTTCAATTACAGTTGCAGCTCAGGAAGAAGCCAAAGTGAATTCCATCTCTTATTTCGCTGGTTCAGGATTTGGAGGACATGATATGTTACCAGGCAAACATCATTATGTAGGAATCGACCAAAGCATTTGGAAGTTTGTGTACGCCAGCGCTCAGGTAGGTATAATACATGCAACCAATAAGCGTTATTTTGAATTGGACGATATAAGTCTAGATGAACATTCTTATAATCTAATGATGCAATATGATGTAAATCTTAGAATAAAATTAGGACCGATTACCATAACCCCTCATGTAGGTTTAATTGGTCGTTATTCGGATGAAGTTAGGTATTTACATGGTTCGAACCAACCTCCAGAAACACCAATAGAAGATTTTCTATCTTATAGAAAAGTAGCATTCTCAGGCTTAAGTTATGGAAAGGCAGTTGGGGTGAATTTTGAATTCATGATTTTTGACCATACCTCTTTTGGAGTCAGAACTGATATTCAAGAATACAACAATAATCCAACTAGTTTAAGCACCTATGCTTTTCAAATAAGAACTAACATACAAAAGCTCATTAATGAATTTAAAAAGTAATAGAATCTAAATTATGTCAAAATTCTATAATTCAAATCTGGAATTCTTCCTAAACCTTCTAATAACTCATTACTAGGGTTCACCTTATATTTTCTAGATTTGGTTTCAACTCTGTAGCCATTTGTTTTATCAAGTAATTCTAATTTTACTTCACATTCGCCCTTAAAGGTTTGGCATAAGTTATCTAATTCTACAATTAAATCTTCAGTAATAGCATTCAGATCTAAACTGATCGATAAACTTTTAGTACGTTTATCTCTTAATTCCGACAGGAGTTCGATATTACTAATCTTGAATTCTAAGCCTTGATCTCCCCACTTTTTACGAGCTACTCTTCCTGAAATAAAGATAAACCAACCATTTTCTAAGAATTGCTTATTGCCTAAATAATCATCTCCAAAAAGGAAAAAGGTAAACGATCCACCGTAATCTTCTAGTTGTAGGGTACCAAAAGGTTTACCAGTTTTGGTTTGCCTATGAGCAACGGCAGTTACTATTCCCCCTACTTTCACTTCATTTTTGGCAGCAAGACTTTCTAAATCATTTAACTCTGAAACTGGAGTATTGCAGAAACTTTCCATCTCAAATTTAAACTCATCCAACGGATGACCGGAAATGAAGAGCCCTACTACTTCTTTCTCAATATTTAGTTTTTCTAGCTCAGAATAAGGCTCCATCTCAGCCACTTTCGGTGGCGGAATGGCAACACCTGCATCTCCACCAAAAAGTGATGTCTGAGCGCTGTCTTTCTCTTGCTGAAGCTTTTGAGCATATTTAATTATTTTTTCAATGAGTGTTCCTTCACCATTATCAGATACTAAGAATTGTTTTCTGTGATAATCTTTAAAGCAATCAAAGCCTCCTGCCATAGCTAAGGCTTCAAAAGTCTTTTTATTCACGCTTTTTAAAGGTATTCTTTCTGCAAAATCAAAAACATCCTTGTACTGACCATTTTCTTTTCGCTCTTGGATTATACTTTCAACAGCTGCAGCACCTGCTCCCTTAATTGCAGCTAAACCAAAACGAATCTGACCATTTTCATTTACTGTAAACCCTGCATTTGATTCATTAATATCAGGACCTAAAACTTCAATACCGGCTCGCTTACATTCTTCCATAAAGAAAGTAACATCAGTGATCTGGTTCATATTATTACTCAGTACTGATGCCATGTATTCTGCTGGATA
Source organism: Marivirga arenosa (assembly GCF_030503875.2). Lineage (NCBI taxonomy): Bacteria > Pseudomonadati > Bacteroidota > Cytophagia > Cytophagales > Marivirgaceae > Marivirga > Marivirga arenosa. Next base: position 3,268,897 of record NZ_CP129968.2, read on the forward strand.
GTGAGCTTTTAAATAAGCCGTTTGGTAAGCTACCCAAGCATAGCAAGTTGAATGAGATTTATTAAATGCATATGCTGCAAATGCTTCCCAGTCTTTCCAGATTTTTTCTAAAACATCTTTTGGATGACCTTTTTCTGCACCCTGATTAATGAATTTAGGCTTTAATTCTTCTAGTAAAGCAAATATCTTTTTACCCATTGCTTTACGCAAAACATCCGCTTCACCTTTGGTAAAACCTGCAAGCTTTTGAGAAAGCAACATCACCTGCTCCTGATAAACCGTAATACCATAGGTCTCCTTCAGATATTCTTCCATTTCAGGAAGGTCATAGCTGATCTCCTCTCGACCATTTTTACGATTAACGAAATTAGGAATGTATTCTAATGGACCAGGACGATAAAGGGCATTCATCGCAATCAAATCCGAGAACTCTGTTGGTTTTAATTCTCGTAAATATTTCTGCATACCAGGAGATTCATATTGGAAAATACCAACCGTTTCTCCTCGCTGGAATAGCTCATAGGTTTGCTGATCATCTATTGGAAAGGCATCAGGGTCTAGTTTAACCCCATGTCTTTCTTCTACAATCCTGACTGCATCCTTTATTAGAGTTAGGGTTTTTAAACCCAAGAAATCCATTTTTAGTAAACCAGCATTTTCCACCACAGCATTATCAAACTGGGTGCAATACATGTCAGAATCCTTGGCTAAAGCTACAGGAACAAATTTTGTAATATCATCTGGTGTAATAATTACACCGCAAGCATGTATTCCTGTATTACGAACAGAACCTTCTAATACTCTAGCTTGATTAATCACCTTAGCGGAAGCATCATTAGCTTTAGCAAGATTTAATAATTCTTCTGCTTTGCTGATGGCCTCACCATTATTCTTAAGCTTTGCTGAAAGTTTCTTTTTATCAGGCGCTAAATCAAAAAGTGCTTTTAATTTTATATCTGGCACCAGCTTCGCAATTCTATCAGCATCCATCAATGGTAATTCCATGACTCTGGCAGTATCACGAATTGCAGATTTAGCTGCCATGGTACCATAAGTGGTGATTTGGGCTACTTGATTGGCTCCATATTTATCAATTACATAATCGATAACTTTTTGTCTACCATGATCATCAAAGTCAATATCAATATCGGGTAATGAAACCCTGTCTGGATTTAAGAAACGCTCAAATAGTAAATCGTATTTAACTGGATCGATATTCGTAATTCCGATACAATAGGCTACTGCTGAACCAGCAGCTGACCCCCTACCCGGCCCAACTGATACTCCCATTTCGCGAGCGGCTGTAGTGAAATCCTGTACAATCAAGAAATAACCAGGATATCCCGTTCTTTCTATTGTTTCTAGCTCAAAGTTGAGCCTTTCTTCAATTTCAGGAGTAATGGTTTCATATCTCTTTCTGGCACCTTCAAACGTAATATGTTTTAAATAGGCATTTTCACCTCTATTTCCACCATCCTCAGCATCTTTAGGATCAACAAATTCTTCTGGAATATCATATTTAGGAAGAAGTACATCTCTTGCTAACTCGAATCCTTCAATTTTCTCAGCTATCTCAGCAGTACAAGCAATTGCTTCAGGATAATCAGCAAAAAGCTTTTTCATTTCATCAGGTGACTTGATGTAGAATTCATCATTGGGTAAACCAAAACGATATTCTCTTCCTCTTTTGCCTACATATTTTTTAGGTTTCCCTTGAGCACCTGTAGTTTCTCCATCCTTTACACAAAGTAAAATATCCTGCGCTTCCGCATCTTCCTTATTGGTGTAATACGTATTATTAGCAGCAAAATATTTAACATCATATTTCTTAGCAAACTTCAATAAAACTTCATTTACTTTTTGCTCTTCAGGGATACCATGTTGGTTTAATTCAATGTAAAAATCCTCTCCAAATTGTTCTTTCCACCATACAAAAGCCTCTTCAGCTTGTGCCTCACCTGCATTCAGAATTAAAAAAGGAACCTCACCCCACAATCCACCTGTAGTAGCAATAATATCTCCTTTGTATTGAACTAAAGCTTCTCTATCAATTCTTGGAACGTAGTAGAAGCCTTCTACAAAAGCGATAGAGGATAATTTAGCCAGATTATGATAACCTGCCTTATTCTTAGCTAACAAAACGGTTTGGAAGCCATCATCCTTATTTTTTTTATTTTTTCTATCCTGCGTTAAGAAAAATTCACAGCCCACAATGGGTTTAATTCCAGCCTTATTAGCATCTCGTACAAAATTATAAGCTCCCATCATGTTACCATGATCTGTCATGGCTATTGCAGGCATCCCTAAATCTTTTGCTTTATTTACCATTGAAGGGATTTCTGTAGTAGACTGCAAAATAGAAAACTGAGTATGACAATGCAGGTGTACAAAAGGCGTTTCGCTTAATTGTGAGATATCTGCATTTTTAGCTTGCTTTAAAGCATCAGCTGCTGCCTTTTCTTCATTTTTCGAGCTTGAAGCAAAATTTGCAGCATCTAATTTAGGTGGCTCATAATTAATAGCTTCAATAGGGGTATCGCCTAATGGTTGAACCGCTTTTTCAGAAATTAAGCCAAAGAAACATTTTGCAGTAGCATCAACATCATATGCAGCATCATGCGCATCAGCAAAATCTTTTCCAAATAGCTTTTGGTGAAGCTCTGTTAATGTAGGCCATTTGTATTGTCCTCCTCTCCCACCAGGTATTTTACAGAAATTTGTACCTGCATCTTTGGTATCGATTATCGGCTTATCCGTTAATACAGTTTCCGATAGTTCTTTGCGAAGCATCTCTGCTCCCATAATTGAAATATCAAAGCCTATATTATGACCTACTACAACATCTGTCTTTTCTAATATGGCTTTAAAGGCTTCCAGTACTTCAGTTAGTGGCTTACCCTCTTTATGTGCTCTTTCGGTTGAGATTCCATGAACCTTCTCAGCATTGTATGGAATATCGAAACCCTCTGGAATAATGATATGATTTTGAGCATCTAATAACTCACCCTTTGCGCCATGTAATTGCCAGGCAATTTGCACACATCTTGGCCAATTATCTGCATCACTCAATGGAGCATTATAATTTTTGGGAAGTCCTGTGGTCTCGGTATCGTAAATTAAATACATAGAATTATAGCTGAGAAGAAAATATTTTTGAGAATTTGAAATTAGTGAAACACCAGCAAAAACGGAAAGCTAAAAAATGAAATCTTATCAAATTTTCGATGGATATTAAACTGAAACGTTAGTTTCTTTTAATCAAACCGAATGGCTTTTATAGGCTTCATTCGAGCTATAAACCAGACGGGTATAAACAATGATATTAGAACAACAATTAGTACAAGTAAATTCAATCCTAATATCATTCTAAAATCCCAAAGAATAGGAACAAAATCCATATAGTAGTTCTCTTGATCGAGTGGGATTAGATGAAAATAATATTGCAAAACTGCCGCCCCAATAGCCACTAAATTACCCCATAATAATCCTTTAAAAGTTAGTCGTAGTCCACTCATCAAAAAGACTTTCCTAATTAATCTATTTTGAGCTCCCATCGATTTCAACATTCCAATCATTGGAGTTCTTTCCATTGTTAAAATGAAGATAACAGCCACCATGTTGAAGCAAGCAACAAAAAGTATTAAGGCTAAAAATAACTGGACGTTTTGTTTTAATAATTCAAGCCATTCAAAATATTGCGGATATTTTTTATTGGTAAGATTCACAAAGTGATCTGCTTCTACTGCATCAAAAACAACAGATTCAGCTTCCTCTTCATCAGCATCATCGTTTAAAAAAACTTCATAACTTCCGACTTGATCATCGGACCAATCATTAAGACGCTGAATCATTTTAATATCTCCAATGATGATTCGCTCGTCAAAATCTTCTAAACCAGTTTCATATATTCCCACTATCTCTAATTGTCTGTAGCGTGGCGGATTTTGGACAAAATACATAATCACTTTTTGTCCCATTTCTAACTTTAATAGTTTAGAAATCTCTTTACTGATAATGATCTCGGTTGTATAGCTATCAGTTTCTAACTTAGGGAATCTTCCTTCAATTAAATTAGATTTGAAGTTGGTCGAGTCATAATCTACTCCAATCCCTTTAATGACAACGCCTTCTACCGCCTCCTCAGTCTTTAATAATCCAGCCTTATAAGCGATACCTTGAACATGATCAATAAAGGGAAAATTCTTATGATTTTGAAAAAAGTCAGTTTCAGTAGAAATTGGAGATTCATCAAACGAGTTGCTTAAAGTATATTTGGTCACTTGCATATGACCTGCAAAACTGTAAACCTTATCTTTTATGGTTTTCTGAAAACCTCCTAAAATTAATAATGCCAATAGCATTATACCTAATCCTATGGCAATACTGCTAATTGCAATCTTGTAAATACTAGCTGAAAATTGCCCAGTTTTAGAATTAATCGTACGTTTCGCTATAAAATCAGGTAGATTCAAGAATAAACTATATTTTTGATTTATGATTCAAACTGCAAATTACAATATCATAAGGAAACTCATTCCGCTTTTGGGACTAATTTTTCTGCTTTTAATAAATGCTTGCATGGCTCAAGAGAAACCACCCGTTCCAGGTGCTTATAAGATGAATGAATATTTGAAAATATTGGAAGGTAAAAAAGTGGGAATGGTAGTGAATCAAACCTCTGTGATTAATGATACTCATCTAGTGGATTCTTTAAGATCCTATGATATTAATATTAAAAAAGTTTTTGCTCCAGAGCATGGTTTTAGAGGAAAAGCAGATGCAGGCGCTACTGTGAAATCTGGCTACGATGAGAAAACTGGCTTGCCTATCATTTCATTATATGGAAAAAACAAAAAACCAAGTAAAGAGCAGATTGAAGACCTAGATATCATAATATTTGATATTCAGGATGTTGGTACCCGTTTTTACACCTATATCAGTACTATGCATTATGTTATGGAAGCATGTGCTGAAAATAATGTAGAATTATTGATTTTAGATCGCCCGAATCCTAATGGAATGTATGTTGATGGACCGATTCTAGAAATGGAAAACCAATCTTTTGTGGGTATGCATCCTATCCCAATTCTTCATGGACTAACAGTTGGTGAACTAGCAAATATGATTGAGGGAGAAAAATGGTTGAAAAATGAAGTGAGTTGTAATTTTATGGTTATTAAGAATCAAAATTACTCGCATCAATCAACGTATTCATTACCAATAAAACCCTCTCCAAATCTTCCTAACGATTTAAGTATTGCTTTATATCCATCTTTATGCCTTTTCGAAGGCACAGTTGTGAGTGTGGGAAGAGGAACTAAAAAACCTTTTCAGCAAATAGGGCATCCGACTCTAACAAATTACACTCATCATTTCACTCCTGTGAGTATGCCAGGAAGTAGCAAATACCCTCCTTTTGAAAATGAAAAATGTTTTGGTTTAGATTTTACTTCAAAGGAATTTGAGAATGGTTTCACATTGAAATATCTGATTGATTTTTACAATGCCTTTCCGAATAAAGATGAATTTTTCAACAATTTCTTTATAAAGTTAGCTGGTACAGAATCCTTGCAAAAACAAATTGAAGCTGGATTTTCAGAAGATGAGATTAGAATGAGTTGGCAAGCTGAGCTTGAAGCTTACAGAAAAAAAAGAGAGAAATATTTAATTTACAAATAAACCCATTCCATAATAGGATTTTTAAAGAGTTGGTTTTCAATATATTGAAAGTAACACAACTAATTTTTAAATAAAAAAATCAGACACTCACTAAAATTTCAAGCTCAAAAATTTGTAAAAAAAAGTATGACATTAATCATGTTTGCTCCTTACTAATCTCAGTGCAAGGTCGCTCTGTTTAACCGATTTTTGTATAAAACAATTGGAAAAGATGGAAGGCACTGTAGTTAAAAGTCAAGAAAAGAGTACTAAAGTAGATGATTGGAAAGCTGCAAGATCATTTTATTCCTGTAAAAATGGCATATGTGATGGTTGTCTTTCAAAATATGAATTTAAAAACCAACTCATTTTACCATTGTCTAAACTGAGTGACAAAGACTTTAAATTTGATATTAACAACTTTATCAAAAGCCTTGCTAAATTCAAAAGACCTATTTTATTCTACCATCAAAATATCCCCATTGAACAAAATGCCTTAATTAAATTCACAGGTCATGAAAACTTTGAAGATTCATTTAAAGTTTTAAAACCCTTTTTGCCTGAAACCACTATTCCTGCAACCATTATTTCACCTTACAACCTAAGTAAAAATAATAGACTAAAGGAGCAGCAATTAGTGAAACTAACAAAGAAATTTTTTGAACCTTTGGGCTTCATAAAACTTCATTTACATTCTGTTGCAGAATTTCACAATTATGGTAAACAAGAAAATATAGGCTTACTCTGCATGCCGTTAAAAGATTTACCTGATTACATTCAGTTTGCTAGAAATGCAGAAGCAATTGATGAGATTATCCCAACAATTTTTCAGCCTTAAGCATTATTGATATAATTTATATTTCGCATCAAACCAGAATACTTCGTTCTTTTAACCGCTGATTTTCGAAAGATTTCACTAAAGACTTCTTGCGTAAGCTCTTTCCAATCTCTTGTATTCAATTCTTTAAGTTTGGAATGAGGTTTAAATAGGGGTTCTTGATGTGGTTTAGAAAATCTATTCCAAGGGCAGACATCCTGACAAATATCACAGCCGAAAATCCAATCCTCCATTTGATTTGAAAACTGTGATGGAATCTCATCTTTTAATTCTATGGTAAGATAGGAGATACATTTTGAAGCATCAATTACACCGTCCGCAACAATTGCATCAGTGGGGCAAGCGTCAATACATTTTGTACATGTACCACAGTAATCTTTTATTGGTCCGTCTTCTTCAAGTTCTAGATCAATGATTAATTCTGCTAAAAAATAAAAACTCCCCCTTTGTTTATTAAGAAGTAAACTATTTTTACCTAACCAACCCAATCCACTTTTAGCAGCCCATTGTCGTTCCATGACTGGTGCAGAATCTACAAAAATTCTTCCATCAACCTCTCCTATCTCTTGGTGAATTCGGCTAATGAAATCTTTTAGCTTATCCTTTATTACAAAATGGTAATCTTTCCCATATGCATATTTTGCAATTTTATAGGAATCACTTTTTGAAATATCTTCCTCAGGATAATAATTATACATTAAAGAAACCACCGATTTAGCTCCTTCCACCAGCTTAGTAGGATCTAGTCTTTTATCGAAATGGTTTTCCATGTATTTCATTTTTCCATGGTATCCTTTCTTTAACCAGTTTTCTAATTTTGGAGCTTCTTCTTCTAGAAAACCAGCTTTTGATGTACCACAAAAGTCAAAGCCTAAATCTGAAGCAATGGATTTGATGAGCTTAGTATTTCTTTCTTTAAGGGATAACATTAATCAAATAAACTACCAATTCTTCCAGGAGGAACACTTCCGATATGTTTATAGGCTAACTCAGTAGCTTGTCGACCTCTAGCAGTTCTTTTAAGATAACCCTCTTGAATAAGGAAAGGCTCATATACTTCTTCAATTGTATCCGCTTCCTCACCCACTGCTGTAGCGATGGTTCCAAGTCCAACCGGCCCACCTTTAAATTTATCAATAATAGTGGTCAAAATTCTATTATCCATTTCATCAAGACCGTGCTGATCTACATCCAAGGCATCTAATGCAATTTCTGCTATTGATTTCGTAATCGTCCCATCTCCTTTAATTTCTGCAAAATCACGAGTTCTACGCAATAATGTATTCGCAATTCTAGGAGTTCCTCTACTTCTTCTTGCAATTTCAAAGGCTGCATCTTCCTCCAAAGGGGTGTTCAAAATGGCGGCTGAACGTTTTATGATTTTCTTTAATAATTCAGCATCATAATATTCCAACCTGGCATTAATACCAAAGCGGGCTCTCAATGGTGAAGTTAGTAATCCAGAGCGAGTAGTTGCTCCTATTAAAGTAAAAGGACTTAAGCTGATCTGAACAGACCTTGCATTGGGACCACTATCTAGCATGATGTCAATTCTGAAATCTTCCATGGCAGAATATAAATATTCCTCCACTACAGCATTTAATCTGTGGATCTCATCAATAAATAAAACATCTCCTTCCTCAAGATTAGTGAGCAATCCTGCTAAATCACCTGGCTTATCCAACACAGGGCCAGATGTTATTTTAATATTTGAATCTAATTCGTTGGCAATAATATGAGATAAAGTGGTTTTCCCTAAACCTGGAGGGCCATGTAGAAGAACATGATCCAAAGGTTCAGCCCGTTTCTTTGCTGCCATAACAAAAACCTGAATGTTATCTACAGTCTTTTGTTGACCTGTAAAATCACCAAATGACAGGGGTCTTAAAGCTTTTTCAAACTCCTTTTCCTCAGAGTTCATATTATCATCATCACCAGTCAAGAAATCTTCTCTCATACCATTTTTAGATTTGTGGCAAGTTAATCAAAATTGAGCATTGAGATAAATTAAAATTTACTCTTACTATAAATTTTGATTTATGGGTGGTATATTAAAATATAATTAGGCTTTAAATAAAGAAATGAAATCGATGGAGGAAAACATCCATAGCGGAAAAGGTTTTTTCGGAAGACAGCAGAATTACTTATCGGAATTTGTATATGGAGGAATAGATGGAAGTGTCACTACTTTTGCAGTTGTTGCTGGTGCTGTAGGAGCAGGACTAGATAATAGCATAATTATCATATTAGGATTTGCTAATTTGTTCGCTGATGGATTTTCCATGTCTATTGGTGCATATATGTCTGCTAAATCTGAAATACAGCATTTCGAAAAACAGAAAGCGATTGAGTATTGGGAAATAGAAAACTTACCTGAAACTGAAAAGCAAGAAATTAGAGATATCTATATTGATAAAGGATTTAAAGAACCATTATTAAGCCAAATTGTAGATGTAATTACAGAAGATAAAGACAGATGGGTGGATGTAATGATGAAAGATGAATTAGGCATAGTTAAAAATGATAAATCACCTTTTCAAATCGGACTATTTACTTTTGTTTCTTTTTTAATTATAGGATTAATTCCTCTTTTTGTTTTTGTAATAGACTACTTTAATGTAAATGTTGATAACAAGTTTTTATGGTCCAGTTTAATGACTGCCATGGGATTTACTATTATAGGTTACTTAAAATCAAAAGTGACTAATAACTCTATATGGAAAGGAATATTAGAAACTTTATTATTAGGTGGATTAGCGGCAGTTGTAGCTTATTTTGTAGGAGATTTCCTAGAACAAATAATAAACTGAAATAAGTATGAAGTACATAAAAGAATTACATGAGAAAAATAAAGGTGTCTCTGCTAAACCGATTTTTAAAAGCAGTTTAGGAGGTAATACCACATCAATTCAGTTATTGAATAATGAAAAGCTAAAAGAACATAGCTCTAAAACAGATGCACTTTTAATCTGCATTGAAGGCAAGGTTTTATATCAAGATGAGGACAACAATAAATATGAACTAAAGTCAGGAAATTATGTCGAAATCAAATCTAATGTAAAACATGAGCTAGAGTCTATACTAGAAAGTCACTTGATCTTGATAAAATAATCCAAAAAAGGAGATTATATAAAACTGTCTCCTTTTTTAAGTTTAACAGAATTTACAATTTCTTTAATTTCTTTTTCTGCGTCTTTTTTACAGATTAGGATTATTCCATTTTCTTCTGCTACTAAAAAATCATGTAAATCTTGGATAACCACTAGATCACTTCTATCAGTTGTCACTATATTACCTGTAGAATTAAAACTCATTACATTTTCATCTAAGGCATTATCATATTTATCCTTTTCTCTAATCTCATGAAGGCTTTCCCAATTCCCTAAGTCTGACCAACCGATATCTGTTAATAAAACCTTTACATTATCAGCTTTTTCCATAACGCCAAAATCTATGGAAATATTAGGGCTATGAGAATAGGCCTTATTTACAAATAGCCTCTCATTTGAACTGTAGTATTGAGTATTCCCCTCATTAAAAATTTCAGCTAAATCAGGTAAATACTCCTCAAATGCCTTTAAAATGCTTTTAGCTGACCAGATGAAAATACCTGCATTCCATACAAAATCTCCACTTTCTATAAACTTCTTAGCTAAGCCAATTTCTGGCTTTTCAGTAAAAGTTTTTACTTTCTTTATTGTAGCTGAATCTGGAATATATTGAATATATCCATAACCTGTTTCAGGTCTGTTTGGATGCATGCCCAATGTAATAAGCTGATCATTTTTAGAAGCACTATCTAAGGCTACTGCAACTGATTGTAGAAAAATATCCTCTTTTAATATTAAATGATCTGCAGGAGCAATTACCATATTCGCATCTGGATTTTTACTCGCTATTTTGTAGCTAGCGTATGCAATACAAGGAGCTGTATTTCTTTTATACGGTTCCAGTAATAATTGATCACTACCAATCCCTTTGATTTGGTCTTTTACGATTCCTTCATAATCCTTATTAGTAACTATAAAGATATTTTCTCTAGGAAACTTAGATAAAAACCTCTCATAAGTCATTTGAAGTAGCGTTTTTCCAACCCCTAGTATATCATGAAATTGTTTTGGTTTAGTAGATGTACTAACTGGCCATAAACGCGTACCTGTTCCGCCAGCCATTATAATTACATAATTATTATTGTTCATAGAGTTTATGGTTCTGAGATGAGCTAAAAATCAAAATAAGAGAAAAAACGAGTTGATTTTATAGCATCAGTAAGCTTAACGCTTAGACTGAAAAATAAGTTGTATCATGAAAATTCATGAGCTCAAAACTGCAAAATTATATATAAAAATTAAAAGTCAACTTGCGATACATATTTTTTAAATTCACTTTAAACAGAGTAAACCAATTATTACCCTTCGAAAATGATTATTTCGCGCATTACCTTACACTAAGATGAAATATAATATGACAGTTTTCGCTTATACTTTTTAATAATTTTTACTAAATTCAAAGTATCTCATAATTAGACATTAACTTTGAGATAACATTAGCAAATAGAAGAAAAAGTAAAGTTAAAATAAGCAATTTGTGCTAAAGAGATGATAGAAGAGCAAGAAGCTACTTTAAAACAAAAATTAAAAGAGGTATTTGGATATAATCAATTCAGAGGAAATCAGGAATTGATTATGCAAAATATAATAAAAGGCCATAATACTTTTGTTATTATGCCTACAGGAGCAGGTAAATCCCTTTGTTATCAATTACCTGCCATTGCCCAAGAAGGAACAGCATTAGTGGTTTCACCCCTGATTGCCCTAATGAAAAACCAAGTTGACACTTTGGTAGCCTTAGGTGTGAATGCGGCATTTTTAAATTCAACCCTAACAAAAACAGAAACTAAAAGGGTGAAAAAAGAAGTAATGAGTGGAGACTTAAAACTTCTTTATGTAGCACCCGAATCTTTAACGAAAGAAGAAAACGTTGAATTTCTTAAGCAAGCAAACATATCATTTGCTGCTATTGATGAGGCTCACTGTATTTCAGAATGGGGTCATGATTTCCGTCCAGAATACAGAAAGATTAAATCGATCCTTCAGCAGATTTCTAATATTCCAATAATTGCATTAACTGCAACCGCTACTCCAAAAGTGCAACTTGATATACAGAAGAATCTTAATATGGAGGAGGCTAATGTATTCAAATCTTCCTTCAACAGAGAAAATCTCTATTATGAAGTTCGCCCTAAAAATCAGGCGAAAAAGCAGCTTATAAGATTTTTGAATGAACGGAAAGGAAAATGTGGTGTAATCTATTGCCTTAGTAGAAAAAAGGTTGAAGAAATTGCAGAATTCCTGAATGTTAATGGCTTTAATGCAGCTCCATATCATGCTGGATTAGAAAGTGGTGCTAGAATGAAAAACCAGGACGACTTTCTAAATGAAGATGTTGACATCATTGTTGCTACAATTGCATTTGGAATGGGTATAGATAAACCTGACGTTCGTTTTGTAATTCATTATGACACTCCAAAATCAGTAGAAGGCTATTATCAAGAAACGGGTAGAGCTGGTAGAGATGGCTTAGTAGGTGATTGCTTAATGTTTTACAGCTATAACGATATCTTAAAGCTTGAAAAGTTTAATAAAGACAAGCCAGTAACAGAAAAAGAAAATGCAAAACTCTTATTAGAGGAAATGTCTTCTTATGCTGAATCATCAGTTTGTAGAAGAAAACAGTTACTTCATTATTTCGGTGAAGAATTTGGTGATTACTGTGGTAAATGTGATAATTGCTTACATCCTAAAGAGAAATTTGAAGCTAAGGAAGAAATGATAACAGTTTTAAAAACTGTAAAACTCACGAAAGAACGTTTCGGAATTAATCATTTAGTAAATGTAATAAGAGGCTCAAATGATCAATATGTTACCAGCTACGGACACAATGAGCTTGAAGTTCATGGAGTAGGCTCTGATAAAGATCTAGAGTTTTGGAAATCTGTAATCAGACAAACCATGCTTTATGGATACCTTGAAAAAGACATTGAAAATATTGGAGTCCTTAAATTAAATGATGCAGGAAAGAAATTTTTAGAAGCCCCTACTGATATTCAATTCACAGTTAATCATGTTTATACGGATGATGGAGACGAAGACCAAATAGAAAAAGAAACCGTTTCAGCCAATTCATTTGATGAAACATTATTTTCTCAATTAAAAGCTTTACGGAAGAAGGTTGCAAAGTCTAAAAATCTTCCTCCATATGTAATTTTCCAAGATCCATCTTTGGAAGAAATGGCTACAACCTACCCTACCACTCAGGATGAACTTGCAGCAGTGAATGGTGTAGGTTTAGGAAAAGTCAGAAAATTCGGAAAACCTTTTATGGAGCTTATAAAAGAGTATGTGGATGAAAATGACATTATAACAGCAGCAGATGTAATGGTGAAATCATCTGTTAACAAGTCAAAAATGAAAATCTTCATCATTCAGCAGGTTGATAAAAAAATCGACCTTGAAGAAATTGCTGAAATGAAAGACATATCCTTTGAGGAGTTGATAGATGAAATTGAACTAATCTGCTATTCAGGTACAACCTTAAATCTGGATTATTACTTAAATCAAATCATTGATGATGAAAAGCAAGAAGAAATTATGGATTATTTCTTGTCTTCAGAATCAGACAGCATAGATGATGCAATGGATGAGTTTGAAGATGAATTCAGTGAAGAAGATTTAAGGCTGATGAGAATTAAGTTTTTATCAACTTACGCAAACTAATTGCTGTCCTAGTTAAATCTGGGACATTTTTTTCATTAGTTTTACTATTAAAATCTCATCCATAATAGGATGACTAAATTAGAACAAAATAGATGAATATATTAGTACTAGGCTCTGGAGGCAGAGAATATGTTTTTACTGAAAAAATTAAGGAAAGCGAGAACTGCGGGAATTTGTTTGTAGCACCAGGTAATGCGGGAACTGCTCAAATTGCTAAAAATATTGATATTAACCCCACCGACTTTGATAATATTGCTGATTTCTGCTTGAAAGAAAATATATCTATGGTAGTTGTAGGACCTGAGGCTCCATTAGTAGCAGGAATTACGGATTACTTTTCTGAAAAAGAAGAATTAAGGAATATCCAAGTAATAGGACCAGGAAAAGAAGGTGCTAATTTGGAGGGGAGTAAAGAATTTGCAAAAAGCTTTATGCAAAGACATAATATCCCAACAGCAGCTTATGCAAGTTTCGAACAAGCTACCTTATCAGAAGGACTCAATTACTTAAAATCTTTAAATCCACCATACGTACTGAAAGCAGATGGACTTGCAGGTGGAAAAGGAGTGGTAATCTGTGAGAATTTAAAAACTGCTGAAAAAACTTTAACAGAAATGCTTCAGGACAAAAAATTCGGTGAAGCTAGCAGTAAAGTAGTTATTGAGGAATTCCTGAATGGTATAGAATTATCCGTATTCGTTTTAACTGATGGCAAAAATTATAAAGTTTTACCAGCTGCTAAAGATTACAAAAGAATAGGAGAAGGTGATACTGGCCTAAATACTGGAGGAATGGGAGCTATTTCGCCAGTGAAATTTGCTGATGCTGATTTCATGCAAAAAGTAGAATCTAAAATCATAAACCCTACAATAAAAGGCTTAAAGAAAGATAAAATTAATTATCAAGGTTTTATTTTTATTGGCTTAATGAATGTGGCAGGCGAACCTTATGTTATTGAATATAATGTAAGAATGGGAGATCCTGAAACCCAGGTAGTATTAGCCAGATTAGAAAGTGATCTTTTGAAGTCATTTGAAAGTTTAAGATCTAAATCACTACATAAGGAAGAATTTAAAATAAGTGATAATACAGCAGCAACTGTTGTATTAGTAGCAGGAGGATATCCTGAAAGTTATCAAAAAGGCAAAGTCATAAAGGGACTTAATGAAGTTGAAAATGCTAAAGTTTTCCATGCAGGCACCTCTTCTAAAGATGGAGAAGTAGTAACAGCGGGTGGAAGAGTATTAGCCATTACAGGCATGGGTGAAGATTTAAAATCAGCCCTAAAGAAGGCCTATGATGGTGCTAATAAAGTTTGCTGGGATGACATTTATTACAGAAAAGATATTGGCCAAGATTTATTGGCTCTAGAATAGAGATTAATGAATATCCCTCTACTTGTCTTTTGAGGAAAAGGTATTCAGAATAATCAATGTATAACACTGCATTAAGCAGTTAAAAATAAAATATAGTATGGGATGCTCATCATGTGGTACTAAAAATAAAGAAGGAGCCACTAGTGGTTGCCAGAACAATGGAGGTTGTAGCACGGGAGGATGTAATAAAATGAATTCTTTCGATTGGTTGTCCAATATGGATTTCCCTAATTATGATAACTTCGATGTAGTTGAAGTTAAATTTAAGGGTGGTAGAAAAGAATTCTTTAGGAATATACATAATCTTGACTTAGTAACAGGCGATCCAGTGGTGGTGGATGTCCCAAATGGACACCACATTGGTTATATTTCTATGCAAGGCGAGTTAGTACGCTTACAAATGCAGAAGAAAAAAGTTAAGAATGATGATGAAATAAAAGCCGTTTACCGTGTTGCTACTGATAAAGACCTTGAAAAATGGTATGAAGTCCAGAACAGGGAAATGCCTACTATGTACAAGGCAAGAGAAGTTATTCAAGAGCTTAAATTAAAAATGAAGCTCTCTGATGTTGAATATCAAGCTGATAATTCGAAAGCAACCTTCTTTTACTCAGCTGAAGAAAGAGTTGATTTCCGTGAATTAATCAAAAAACTTGCTAGCGAATTCAAAATCAGAGTTGAGATGAGACAAATCTCCTTACGTCAGGAAGCTGGCAGATTAGGGGGTATTGGAAGTTGTGGAAGAGAATTATGTTGTAGCACTTGGCTTACAGACTTTAAAAGTGTTTCTACTAGCGCAGCCAGATATCAAAACCTGTCTTTAAACCCAAGTAAGTTATCTGGTCAATGCGGAAGGCTTAAATGTTGTCTTAATTATGAGCTAGATACCTATATGGATGCATTAAGTAACATCCCTGAGGTGGAAAAGCCAATTCAAACTAAAAAAGGCACTTTGACTCTTCAGAAGACTGACATATTCAGGAAAATTATGTGGTTTAGTTATTCTGAAGACAATATTTGGCATCCTGTAAAAGTAGAAAGGGTAAGCGAAATTATTGCACTGAATAAACAAGGTGAAAAACCAGACACTTTGATGGAAGACGTGCTTGAAATTGAAGACTCAGTGCAGATTAATAGCGATTTAATAAAACTAGACCGGAAGTTTACAAAGCCCAAAAAGAAAAAGAAGAAAAGCGGAAAATTCAGACCAAATAAGGTGAAAGCTGTAGAAAAGACTATAAACCAAACCAATAAAGACAAGTCTCAAGCGAAACCTAAAAAACATAAAAACAAGAAAAAGTTTAATAAAAACAGAAACCCACAAAATAAAAATAAGAAAGATTGATGAGGTTTATTTATATTATTTCAGCCATAATATTATTCACTTCGGCTTGTACTGAAGATAGATATTTTGAGGAAAATATTGATTTCACCGACAGAAGTTGGAATATGCAGGATTCCGTTCTATTTCAATTTGAAATTGACAGTATAGAACTCCCCTACAGAGTTAAACTCAATTTAAGAAACACAATGGATTATCCCTACAGGAATATATATGTCCAATATTATCTAAAAGATTCAAGTGAAATTCTAAATGAAAATCTTCAAAATATAAAGCTATTTGAAGCCAAAACAGGAAAACCTTTTGGTGATAGACAAAGTGAAATATATTCCCATCAATTATTAATTCAGGATTCCGTTTATTTCCCCAAAAAAGGAAAATATACTATTCAACTAGAGCAATATATGCGTGAAAAAGAATTAGAAGGAATAGTTTCTGCGGGAATTAAGATTGAGCAATTAAAATAATTTGATTGCTTTATCTTTATTATATTTAATACTCGATTATCCTTTCAGAGTTTTATACTTTTCAAATTCTTCCAAAATTCTGGAAGCAATTTCATAATCACTAGATCGTTGAACAAAGGCTTCATCCAAATCAAGATATTGAATAAAATCTGTTAACTCATCTCCTTTTAAACCGGTTAAATCTTGAACTAATCCAGAATTATACTTTTTACTATTTTGAATAGCATTACCCTGATTGGCAACTGTCTGGTAATACTTTAGCTTTTCTTTATGAGACTTACTTAATTTCTTTACTATAAAGGAAATGGGTTTATTAATAGCATAGCCAAGTGAATTAGTATAGCTAGGGTCATAATTTTTAGGAATTTTTGACATAGGTTTATTAGGTTTCATTCCATATGGTACAAAAGCATCATCCTCAACAACTCCCATATCTACAATTTTCCTACGAAAATCTGATTCTGTTTCAGGCATATTACTGACCCTTACCTCATCTAATTGAATATTTGCTTCGCTTAATACAATTTTCAAATATTTCTGATCCCCTACAATTAATTGCTTTGTATTATAATTGATATTTGAAACTACTAAAGTATCTCCTTTATTAACAGCTAATTTGAATTCTCCTACATCAGTTGAGATTGCCATTATATTTGCACTAATATTCACAATGTGGGCTCCTGAGATAGCTTCACCAGATTCGGATAAAACGATACCATTATGATCTTGAGCAGTAATTGCCGTAGAAAAACTAAATAACAATATGAAAAGTAAACTTAATCGCATTAACTCTAAAAACGTATTTAATTTAAGACTATTATATAAATTAAATTCAAAATGTAAAATCCTAATCCTTAAACTTTTCTAATTTATATTCCTTAAACGAATTAATTATCAATAAGGTAATTTCGTAATCTGAAGCTTCCAAAATATATTTGTTATTAAGATTTAAATAACTCATAAAGTCCATTAAATCTTCACCTTCCAAAGCTGTCAGTTTATGGATTAGTTCCTTATTATATTTTTTATCAATTATAATACGATCATCAGATGTGGCCTTTAACTCATAGTATTCCATTTTAGATTGGTATTTTTTATCGAACCTCTTTCTAAAATAAGACAATGGAAGTGTAAATGAGGGATTAAAATCTTCATCAGCCCCAAACTCTAAACCGGACTCTTTCTCGAATTGCTTTGGTATCTCTCCCATCGGCTTAGCAGGTGTTACTCCGAATGGGATGAATTTTTCATCAGTTTTTACTTCTGTTTTTAATATTTTCCTTTTAAAAGCAAATTCATCATTAGGTAAATTATAAACTTTAATTTCATCTAGTTGAGTAACTTCTTCATCTAGCTCAATATTTTGAAAGGATAATTGTTTTACAACAACTAATTTAGATTGATAGGATATGTGAGAGATAATTAAAGTATCACCAATTGAAGCCTCAATTTTAAACTTCCCCTCCTTAGTTGAAATAGACTGTGTATTGGTATTTATATTTCTTAAATGGGCACCAAATATTGAAGAATAATTATCAGCATCATAAACTAAACCTGAAATCTGACTTTGACTAAGTACAACTTGACTAAAAATTAAGATTAGGTTGATAGTAAAAAAGATACGCATGTAACTGCAAACGCATCTCTTATGTTATTATTACTCACTTGACCTATCCAGTAATCGTTTATCTATAGTTTTGGTGGTTTTTGCACCCAACTCTCTCAAGATTTCTGTCCTTCTGATAAGATTCCCTTTACCCTCATATAGCTTCTTCATAGCATCAGAATAACTATTTTGAGTAGTTTTAAGATTATTACCCACTTTTAGTAAATCATCTGTGAAATTAGTAAACTTATCATATAAGGCTCCTGCCTGAGTAGCAATTTCTATCGCATTTTTATTTTGAAGATCCTGTTTCCAGATATAGGATATAGTTCTCAATGTGGCCATCAATGTGGTTGTACTAACCAATACGATATTCCTATCTAATGCTTTTTCATATAAACTGTGGTCTTCTTTTAAAGCAATAGTTAAAGCAGGTTCATTTGCAATAAACATTAGTACATAATCAGGTTGATTGATATCATATAAGTTTTGATAGTTCTTATCTCCTAATGTTTTGATATGGGTATTAATGCTATCTAAATGATTTTTAAGAAACCTAGCTCTTTGAGTATCATCATCAGCATCAAAATAATTACTATAAGCCGTTAAGGATACTTTTGAATCCAATACCAAATACTTATCATCTGGCATTTTAATGATATAATCTAGCCTTTGGTTGGAGCCTTCTTCATTTTTATAGTTTTTCTCTTTTTCATAATGAACATCCTTTTGAAGTCCAACTTTTTCTAAAATAGCTTCCAGTTGCATCTCACCCCAATTACCTTGAGATTTTGAATCACCCTTTAATGCTTTAGTTAAATTTTCAGCTTCTTTTGTAATCTGCTGGTTCAATTCTTTCAAAGAAGATATTTGTTCTTTAAGTGCACTGTTCCAAACTAAGCTGTCTTTATTACTTTTCTCAACCTTCTCTTCAAACTTTTCAATACGTTCTTTTAGTGGATTTAATAGCTCTCCTAAATTCGTTTTATTCTGATCTGTGAATTTCTTGCTCTTCTCTTCAAAAATTTCTTGAGCTAGATTTTTAAACTCATTTTTAAATTGTTGTTGTAGTTCAGCTAGTTCAGCTTTATGTTCATCTAACTTAATTTTAAGATTTTTATAATCTGATTCAACAGTGGATAATTGTCTATTTAACTGTACATTTTTTTCTCTTTCTTTGCTATGAGCATCTTTTTCTTCTTTTAATTCAGCGTATAAGTTCTCTTTTTGGCTCATGGCAACGGAAAGATCCGTTTGCAGCTTTTGTTTTTCATTATTTATCTGATCAATTTCAGCACTATTATTATTTTGGGATTTTAGGATAAAGTAAGCTAATACTCCTCCAATTACTAAACCAATTACAACTGCAATAATTTCCATAAGAATCCTAAGCTAGATTTCAATAACAAAATTAAGTATTCCAATTAAATGACCAGTGTGAAAATAAATTAAAAGACAAAAAAAAAGCCGGATAAACCGGCTTTTCTATATCATGATATTTTCAATTAATTCAATACAAAACGGATAGGTATAACTCGCTGAGAACGAACTGCTCTACCTCTTTGTCTACCTGGCGTCCATTTTGGAGAGTTTTTCACCACTTCCACGGCTACTTCATCACAACCTCCACCAATTCCTTTAACGGCAGTAACGTCTGTTAATGAACCATCTCTCTCGATCACGAACTGAACGTAAACTACACCTTCAATACCCATACGCTGTGCTTGTCTTGGATATTTATCGGCAAGTTCGTTACCTACATAATCGTAGAAAGCTTGAATACCACCTTGAGGCTCCGCTTGTTGCTCAACAATCTGGAATACCTTATCAACTTCTTCCTCTTCACCTTCTTCTTCGAAAACGAGATCTTCAATAACTGTCTCTTCAGTCATATCCATATCCAAGTCTAATTCGATATCTTCTTCAATCTCTTCCTCATCAGGAATCTCGATGATTTCAGGAAGCTTTACTTTTGGTGGCGGTGGGGGTGGCTGCTCCGTTGGTGGAATCTCCATGATTTCCTCCATGTCATCATCAACCGTACCTAAATCCATGGCCGGCCCTTCATCGTAAAATTTGTACTCGAAAGCAAAAAACACCAAGGAAATGGAAATAACCAATCCTATATTCAAAAAAAGCGTTGACTTTTTGTTGATGTCTGCTCCCGGATTCTTTTTAAGTTCCATAATTAAACATCGTTTAGATAGTAAAACTATTATTTAATGATTTAAATTCAAATTATACTCTTAATCTTTTCGAATAATTTCAAATTAAATTTTATAAATCAGATAAAATACAAACCATCCTGCAAAAACTCCAACTGAGTTTGCCATTATATCTGTAAACTCCAAACCTCTTTCAGGAATTAAAGTTTGACCTAATTCAATTATCAATCCGTATAAAAAGCTAATACCTGTTGCCAGTATTTCAGCATTATAACGAAAATACAAAAAGGTATATTGTTTGGAAAACCCTAGAATAAAAAGGAAGGTCAGTAATGCAAAAACAATAAAATGAGCAATCTTATCGAAGCTAAGAACATCCCATATATTAGTTAGTGGCATTGACTCCCCTGGCGTTAAACCGATCAATAGTATGAGTAAAAACCAAATAATCCCAAACAGATTATACCTTAAAAACATCCTTACTCTCCAATTAATTCTTTATAATCAGCTGCTGATAATAAAGAATCAACTTGTGATGCGTCAGAAAGCTTTACTTTAATCATCCATCCTTTTTCATATGGGTCTTCATTTACTGATTCTGGTGCATCTTCCAACTCTTCGTTGAATTCTAATACAGTTCCTTCAACTGGCATAAATAAATCAGAAACAGTTTTTACTGCTTCAACTGTACCAAATACTTCACCTTCACCAAGTTCGTCATCTATAGTTTCAACTTCTACATATACAATGTCACCAAGTTCTCTTTGTGCAAAATCAGTAATGCCAATAATAGCAGTATCACCTTCCACTTTAACCCATTCGTGATCTTTGGTGTATTTCAGATTTTCAGGTATGTTCATCCGTTAAATATTTAAATGATTATTAATTAATGTTTCTCAAAATTACACTCTTTTTTCGGATGCAAAAATAATTATTGCAATCCAAATCGAACTTGTACACCAAAGGAGGTATTTGTGGTTGGAAATGAGTTTTGAACCCTCGGTTCATTGAAATTTCTTTGAAAATAAAAATTCAAATTCAATCTATCATTCACTGTATAATTTACCGTTGGTCTTAATTGGAAATTAATTGTACCGTCTACCAATACATTTCGACCATCGTCTAATGTTCTTTGAACTACTTCGGTATCTCTGACAGTAACACTTAATTGCATTGTTAAGTCATTATCAAGAGAAACCGTTCTGCCACGTACTTTGAAAGGTAATGTGAAATTTGGATCTGTAAAGCCTATATCTATTACTATATCATTGCTTTTTTGATCTGTTATTTGAGAAGTTTCTGTACTTAAAGCTACATTTCTCTCCTTTTTGTATTCAAATTTAGCTGTCAGCCTTCCTGAACTTCTCATGCTCACTCCTATTAATGGAGAAAATCTTTCTGAAATTAGAACTTGGCCAATAGTATAAACGGGCAAATAAAATCCGCTATCTGATACTGCTGATGGTAATGGGTAATTATTTTCAATGTTATTACTTAAGTTAAGCTCTTGTTCATCCCCATAAAATGCATTATTAATAAAATTGTTAATGGTTAAAGTAGATACATAAGCATGACTAAGACTTATACTTGGAAAAACCTCTTTAATCGCTTTAATATTTGATAGGCCCTTATAGTCTACTCTCCAATTTGGCAGTGGTAACCGTGGAAACGGATTGGTCTCTATTTCTGAAGCTCCTACTCCTGTGTAAGCAGCCAAAAAAGAAGGAATCAAAATATCCTGATGATTTAATTGATACTCTCCACCATTTTGATTCGCGCTTGATAATCTTTGCCTTAAAACTTCCCTGTTTTCTCTTACTTGTTCAAATAATGGAGAATTATCTACCTCAGTTCTTACAAAAGCAGTATTGATCATATTGTAGCTCATTACAAAATTTCCACTTCTTGTTGGCGTAAGATTTACAAAAGCATCTGCATCATCACTAAATCTAAATAACTCACTGTAATTCTCATTAAGCGTTCTATTTACATCTAATTGGACACTTAAATCTTTTGCCGGTTCTAAGGTAGCCTTAATATCTAGCGTCTTTACAATAGACTGAGTGTAAAAATTAGACTGGGAATTTGATCTTGCTAACCAGTCATTTTCTGCAGCTCTAAATCGTATAGTAGGATCCTGACTTCCTAATATAAATGGTATTCCAGGAGCCGTTAAAGATGAATCTAACCCGAATAAATATGCTCTGTTTCTAAAGCCAGGTAACAATGTACCGCCACGTTCCGAATAGCTTCCAGTAATATTCTTAACTGACATTAATAATTTCAATAAGCCTTTAACAATGGGGGCCCCGGGTTTATTCCAAGTTGTATCTGGCTGATTCGCTCTTCTACGCGGAGGATTATTTATGCTATTCAGGATTTTAACTTTATTGTAAAGCTTATTCATATCTAACCTAGAGTTCAATCCCCATTCACTGCTATTTTGTATGATATGTCCTAAAGTATCAATTTGATTTAAAGATCCAGATGTCCAGTTGAAATCAACTTTATAACGTGCTTCAGCCGAAACCCAATCGGTGAATGGAATTTTTGCTAATGGCAATTGATAACCTGTTACTACCGATTGGTCAAAATTTTTCATTCTACCTAAATTCTGAAGATTAGTTAAAATACTATCGCGTTTTACTTCAGTATTAATCTCTCCGGGAGCCTCATCAATTATAGAAAATGCTCTTGCAGAATAATTGATATTCACATTCTCAGTCAAGTTCCAGTCTAAATTATAAGTTCTATTTAAAGTGAATGATTTCTGAAATTGAGGCTCTATTCCTTCAATACCCAATCTGTCGTTTCTTAATTGTGTTTTAACATAACTTCTATCTAAGTCAGCTCTTAGTCCAAAAGTTGAAGGTAGTGGATTGATATTGATATCCTGGATTAATTTTAAATACGGAGAATTTAGAAAATCAACATTTTTCAATGGTGCGATATTGGCATTTGGAAAACCATAATTATACCCCACTGCCCCTTTGTAATTTCTGGTCTCAAAAGAAGCAGTTTGAAGATTACTTCTATTTATATCGCTATAAGCGTAGGTGAAATCGAAGTTTGAAATGGCAAAAGGTAAAACCAACTTATCGGTTTGCTTTCTTTCTTTCCTAACATTTGTAAAGTTGATACTTCGCCTTACTTCTTGATCAATCACTAAATTCCGGTACTCCTCAGCTTCACTTACTGTTTCAAAACTCTCTATTGCTTGGATTAAAGGAATGTCTGGGTCTCTCGGATCAAAGAAAGGCGTAGCTGTAAAGGTTTGATAGCCTAAATAAGCTGGGATTTTTATTCCTGATTCATCCCCAAAGAATTTGCCTAAGCTAATATTAGCTGAAACATCATAGGCTTCAGTAGTTTCTCTTGTTCTTTGCGCAATATTTTGTTCAATTCCTCCGAAGCCTACTGTTGAATAATTTGTACCTAATGTAATATTAGCAAAATCAGCTAATTTAGCATTTAAGGTAGCATTGGCAGCCCATCCGTTAGTTTGATCAAAGTCTGTTACTCTCATCTCATTTGCCCAAACACAAACGTCTTTTGGTAAAGTACTTCCCCCATCAGGGTTTCTGATACCTATCATAATGGTTTGAACGGAACTCATATCGGGCCTACCTCTTACCGTTAATGTGTATTTACCCACTTGCTCTGAATAAGGAAGAAGAATATTTTGATTTCCTAATACTCGGTTCCTTCTTGATTTAAGTCTATATAATTCATTAATATCCAGATCAATTTCATTTTCTAAAGGCCAGATTTCACGAGGATCAGTAGTTTGATAAGGCGTGACTTTTAAGGGGAGTTCGATCTCATAGTAGTTATCATCAAAATCAGTTCCCAATCTTACAAAAGCAGTAACATCATCATCATTTACATTAGCTCCCTGTGCATGAAGGAATAATTTTAATGTGTTATAGTTCACTAAATCAAAATTCACATTTTTGAATGCCGCTACTGCTTTTCCATCTTCCAAATCATCTACACAGAGCTGTACTGATTTTTCATTTTGACGAACAGGATTCGCTACAGCCGCAATATCTTGATCTCGGGTAATTCCAGGTGGTAATTGATAAGGTACCTTACCTGGACCATTTTCCGAGTTGGCTTCAATACTTACTGCAGATATCACTAAGTTGGAAGGCTTTTGCTCTGGAGTTTCAATTATTCCTGATCTTGACAAAGATCCATTATATTTTCTCCATTGAGAACCTACCAATCGGAAATCAGCCATTCTTAACACTACCGGTTGTTCAAAATCTGTCAAAAGAGTTCTGATATAGCGAATAGTTTTAAATCCTTGAATTTCCCCTTGAATTCTAGTTGGGTTCCTTACGGGTATTCTAAATAGATACCATTTCACATTTTCATTTTCACTTGATGCAGTTACTTCATCTACAATCAATGGGTTATTCGCTACATTTAATGTGGATTGTCTTAAATCCACTTCATATTCGTAATATTCTTCTAGAGTAGAAACTGTTCTATCATTATTTAAATCTTCAGAATCTGGGTATCGGCTTCCTGAAGGATTAAAACTTCCTTCACCACTACTAGCAGGAGTGTTTCCTTCCATATTACTGAAATTTTTATATCTTTCTACTATTGGCGCTTGTTCTGCATCAAATTCATCGCCCAAGAAATACCTGAAATTATCAGCAGATATATCACTGAGAATTCTGTTTTTAGCCTCATCAGATATCGATGAATTACTATTAATCTCGTTTACAAAATCACTATAAAATTCTTCCTCTTGATCATTTCTCACCCCATCTAAACCTACATCTTGATTTTCCCTTGCATCAGGATCCGTTGAGAATACATCTGTTATCGGTGCATTAGAAGGTACTCTTGCCTCTTCTGTAATGTCCACTTCAGCAGTATTATCATAATTTGCAGGTAATCCATTTTCATAGGCTAGCTTATTATCGGGTAAAATATCTTCTGAGACACTCCCCAGATTAAAGTACAATTTACCTCCTGTTGTATTATTAGTAGCATCTTCAGTTCCATCATCCACCACACCTCTTTCTGTTTCAATGAATGGATCAAGTAACCAAAATTCAATGTATTCAATATTATTTTTATCAAAATCAACCTCAGAAGTAATGGCTCTGGTAATACCTGCCCAGTTTTGTCTAGGATTTTTTAGCCTACCCTCAGCAGTTAAATCAGAATTGAAGTTATACATACCACGCTCTTCTGGGAAGTAAGCCAAGTCGAATGTCTGTTGGGCGTTGATTCCAATGTTCTGATCCCTGTTTTTATAAATTTCTTGTGCGGGTACATATCTAGCGTAATGATTTTCCTTTGCCTCATCAGTTAATTCGGGTATATTTTGCCCACTTCTATTATAAAAACTTAAATCGATGTTATACCAAGCTAGCTTAGCTCTTTTCTTATTAGCTCCCCATTTACCTTGTCCAAAAAAACGATTGTCTTGTGTAGCTGGAGTGGCTGCCATATTCCAACTCACAAAATCACTTCCGAGATTATTAACCGTTACAGATTGCTCAAAATCATCTAAGTAGGCTGTACCTTCACCATCCACCTGACTACTAGTACCCGGTATTAATTGGGCAAACTCTCCTCTAAAAGTTAAAGAAGAAGGCACTTTGGTATCTATAAAAGGAATGAAATCGACCATTTTGGTTAAAAATGGAACTTCATCATTATAATTTAAATCCACACCCCATTTGGTATTACTAGATGGTTCTGAACCTATTGTATATCGCGATACTCCCAATGGCCTTTGGGTATGCCTTAAGACAGTAGCTCCAACATTAAATTTATCACTTACTACATAATCGAAACGAGTACCTATTAATGTTTTAGACTGGAAATTAAACATATCCTCAGTTTCGAAGTCAATATCCAAATCTCTTCCTGAGTTCAAAATACCTTCATTCAATATGATAACTCTGCCTAAATTATAATCTACGCGATAATCAATTCCCTCTTGAAGAGGAGTTCCCCCGGCACTAACTCTAACAGAATTCTCAGCTATATTTAATCCAGGAAGTGCAATTTCAGTAGAAGAACCACTTTCATATTGCCCTTTAATAAAAAATTTATCTTTGGAAGTAAGCTGCTGAGCATCATTTTTAGTAGACTCATAAAGCGTATTAAAAACATATTTACTTTTAAAGGTTTGCTCATCATCCCTAAACTGCTGATCTAAACTGCTTCCGAATGGCTCCAATACTGGAAATATAATTTTTCCTTCTTGCTCATTGATAGTAAGTCCATTTATATAATCGAAATTTCCATCAGGTTGCGGATCATTATTTTGATTTAAGCTATCCAAATTGAACAGTCTTAATAATGGAATATCTCTTAATGAGCTTTCATGAAGACTAGGATTATCTTGACCAGTTCTATCATCACGATAGATGATTCTAAGTTGAAATCCTTCTTGGCTTATCTGATTTCCTTGAAGGTTGTAGATGTTTTTCATCATCAAATCCCAGCTAGGAACATCCACATTGATTTTTGACGGTCTTAATAGTTTTAATAATACTACTTCATCATCCGAGCGGCTACCATAATTTTCAGCCATTTCCCCTACTTGATAGCGCTGCCCATTATAAGTATACTCATAGGCAACAGCTAGCATCTCATCATTTTGAAGTTGTCTTCTTAAAGAAAGATACCCCAATTCCTTATTAAAATTATACTCCGTAGCATCTAGCTTTCTCGCTACGTTAATAATTTCATAATCGACTGTTCTAGCTAATTCTGGACTTGAGGTTTCTAAGGAATTAAGGAAATTATCATAGCTTTTATTGTAAGTATTGATTTCCTCCCATAGTCCGTTCGCATCATTATCTGTGGGACTATTATTAGGTGTGCCAGAATTTAAGTATTGCAATTGGTTGGTATTATTAGGATTTGCTTCTCCCAAATCCATAAAAGCAGCAATTGATCGAAGATTTTGAGTATTTTGATTTCTATTTAGTATATAGACCTCTACCCTTCTAATATCTAAGCTGGAATTAATTCGAGGCAATCCATTAAGCCATCTCTCGTAATTATTTCTGAAAAAATGCCCTAAAAAGAAATGCCTATTTTCATCATAATCAGATGATCTCACCTGGAACTCTTGCCTTTGTGCCCCTCCTTCTACTTTTACGCTTTCTGCTTTTCCTCTTTGAGTAGATGCTACACTAGTTACAAACAAATGACCAAATTGCATTTGAGTTTTAACTCCAAAAAGGTTTTGTGCTCCTGACATTAAAGAATTATTGACTGGCATACTCACATTACCGATCTCAATTTTCTTTAAAATCTCTTCTTCATATCCAGTATATTCAACTTTTAAGTCATTTTGGAAATCAAAAGAGTTGTTATTTGCAAAATTTGCTGTTACAGCTAACTTCTCTCCTACTTTCCCTACTGCATTCATATTGATTTGCTGATCGAATTCAAAGCTAGAATATCGTTGCTGCTGAACGGGCAAGTTTGGATTTTCATTTTTAGTAAATCGGCCTCCAAAATCAAGAGTAATAAAACCATTTGGAATGAGCTCAACAAAACTACCCCCAAAAATTCGATCAAATACAGGACTTACATACAAAGGCGGAATCAAAGAACGGCCACTTAATGCGCTTTCGCCATCTAAACCTAAAGATCTTTCCTTCCAATATTCTTTTAAAATTCGATCATCTTGATAATTGGAAAACTCCTGAAATGACATAGAAGATGTTGGTCGGAAATCTATATCACCTATAGTTTCATAAATGGAATAATTAAAACCTGTATCAATTTCAACGTCTACATTTAATGCCGCAGGGTCTTCCAATAGTAATGGACTATTCCCTAAATCATTAGAAAATGGATCACCGTATCTATCTTGCGCCTGATAAGTAGGTCTTCTACTGGGTTGATAGTTACGTACACTATCTACTTTAGTAGTATCAGATTTAACAGTGTCTTGTTGCTGCTGAACTTCCTGAAACAATTCAAATGAATGCTCGTTTGAATTAGCGTATAGGTATATCTGTCCTACTATTAAGAATAGGAAAAAGAGTACTGTCCGTAAAAGAAGTTGAAAGCTCCTACTTTGCAAAATACAATTTAGTTTAAGCTGATTTTAAGGCTTGCTTTATTAATTGCTCTAAAGTAATATTTTCCTTATTAGCTTGCAATATCTTATCAATAACCTTTTCAGCAGAATTTTTAGCGAATCCTAAATTTATCAATGCTGATAACGCTTCCTTGCGCAAGCTATTGTTTGAAATAGTAGAAGTTTGAGCAGATTCAGTAATTAAATCTTCTTTTTTATATCGATCTTTTAATTCAAGAATTACCCTCTGGGCTGTTTTTCCTCCAATTCCTTTAATCGATTGAATTTGTTTTACATTTTCAGCTACAATTGCTGACTTAATTTCATTAGGATTCATAGCGGAAAGCATCCCAATTGCTGTGGATGGGCCTATTCCTGAAATCCCAATCAAATCTAAAAATACGGCTCTTTCTTCTGGCAGAAAAAAACCATATAAAGTTTGAGCATCTTCTTTTACATGGAAATGTGTTAATACGCGGGCTTCCTTTTGACTTTTGAAAGCATCATAGGCAGAAAGCGGAATATTAACATGATAACCTACCCCCCCAACTTCAATGATGAGGTGAGTAGGTTCTAATTCTATTATTTGGCCTTTTAAAAATGATATCATGATTTCATCCTATTCTGATGGTCTTGAGCATCTACTACAGAAATAGCTACCATATTCACAATTTCACGAATAGAACTGCCAAGTTGTAGAATGTGAACTGGCTTATTCATACCTAATAAAATTGGTCCTATTGCTTCCGCATTTCCTAATTCCATCAAAAGCTTGTAGGCAATATTACCAGAAGCTAGATTAGGGAATATAAAGGTATTAGCCCCTTTTTCGGCCAATTCAGAAAAAGGATAAGTTTCCTTTAATAACTCTTCATTAACGGCTATATTGGCTTGAATATCTCCATCAATAATTAAATCTGGCCACCTTTCTTTTGCTATAGCTCTTGCTTTAGCTGTTTTCTCTGGTATATCACCTTTACTACTTCCAAAGTTAGAATATGAAAGCACCGCCATTCTTGGCTCAAAACCAAAAACTTTTGCTCCTCTGGCAGTTAAACCAATAATCTCCACTAATTCATCTACAGTTGGGTTTGTATTTACTGTAGTGTCTGAGAAGAAGAAAGTTCCCTTTTTGGTAAGTAAGATATACATACCTGCAACTCGCTTTCCTGCCTCTGCTCCAATTATTTCAAGTGCTGGACGGATAGTTTTTGGATAATCCTTAGTTAAACCAGAGATCATTGCATCTGCTTCTCCTAACTCTACCATCATACTACCAAAATAATTTCTTTCACGCATAATTTTGACAGCTTCGTATTGGGTTACCCCCTTACGTTTTCTCTTATTGTAGTAGACTTTACCATATTCCTCTCTTTTCTTGTCATCAATGTAATTATCAATGATTTTTACATCGTGTAAGTCTAGTTGATGCGTCTTAATTAAGGATTCAATTTTCTGCTTATTTCCTAAAAGAATTGGTTCAGCAATACCCTCATCTATTACCATTTGTACCGCTTTGAGTATGTTGGCATTATCCGCTTCAGCAAAAACTACTCTCTTAGGATCTTTTTTAGCAATGGTTAAAATTCTATTCATCAACTTCTGATCAACCCCAATTCTCTTTTGTAAATCTACATCATATTGAGACCAATTAGTGATTCTAGTTTTAGCCACTCCAGAATCCATTGCAGCTTTTGCAACTGCAGGTGAAATAGTAGTAATCAATCGAGGATCCAGCGGTTTTGGAATTAAATACTCTCTACCAAATACAATCTTTTGATCATCATATGCTTTATTAATCAATTCTGGAACTGGCTGCTTTGCCAATTCAGCAATTGCATAAGCAGCCGCTAACTTCATTTCTTCATTTATGGCTGTTGCTCTAACATCCAATGCCCCTCTAAAAATATATGGGAATCCGATCACATTATTCACCTGATTAGGATGATCAGATCTTCCTGTAGCCATAATAATATCTTTTCTTGCAGACATTGCTTCTGCATAAGGAATCTCTGGATCAGGATTAGCTAGGGCAAATACAATTGGATTATCCGCCATGGCTTTTATATGACTTTTGTCAATAACATTTCCTGCAGAAAGTCCCAAAAATACATCGGCTCCTTTCATTGCATCCTTCACATCATTGATATCTGATTTATCCTGAGCAAATAGTTTTCCCATCTCACTCAAGTCATCTCTGTCTTTAGTAAGTAAGCCCTTTCTGTCAAACATATAAATGTTTTCAAGCTTAGCACCTAAGGAATTATATAGTTTTGAACAAGATATAGCAGCTGCTCCTGCACCTAATACAACAATTTTGATGTCTTCAATTTTCTTATCAACTAACTCCAATGCATTGATTAGTGCAGCACCCGATATGATAGCCGTTCCATGCTGATCATCATGCATGACAGGAATATTCATTTGTTCCTTTAATGCGGTTTCAACTTCGAAGCATTCGGGAGCTTTTATGTCCTCTAAATTGATCCCACCAAAAGTAGGCTCTAAGGATTTTACGATTTCAATAAGCTTTTTAGGATCTTTTTCATTGATTTCAATATCAAATACATCAATTCCAGCAAATTTTTTAAAAAGTACTCCTTTCCCCTCCATTACAGGTTTTGAAGCATCCGGACCAATATCCCCTAATCCTAATACTGCTGTACCATTTGATACTACGCCTACTAAATTTCCTTTAGCAGTATATTTATAAGCATTTTCACTATCTTTTTCAATCTCCTTACAAGGTTCAGCAACCCCAGGAGAGTAGGCCAATGCTAAATCAGATTGAGAACTTAACATTTTTGTAGGTACAACCTCAATTTTACCTGGAGTACCCTGCATATGATAATTTAAAGCATCTTGCTTACGAACTTTTTTAGCCATAATAGTAATATAAAATATCAGAAATGACTCAATTGAATTTGAAAAATATATCCAATTGAATAAGTATAAAATTATTTAGAATTGCCTACTTCGATAGTAGGTTTAAATGGATTAATCCTCTATACTTTCAGGAAATTTAGCGGTACCCATAATTGCTTTTAATTTACGCATGGATTCACGCTTTGATTCTCCTGGAGCATCAAGATAGCCTTCCATAAAGTACAAATCACCGGAGTCTTCATTTGCAAATAAATAACCTACAAAAGCACCCCCACGAGAATTATCGGAATACTTCCATAACCCTCTCGTTCTTAATGTGTAGTTATTATTTAAATTGATTGTATCTATCACAAATTCTACTTCATCCTGACTGGTTAAGTATAAATCAGGTATGTCTTCATCTGTGATATACTTTTGTCCTAATTCATTTCTTAAAGATTTAATATTAGCGGGGTCAAAAATTGATTCATCCGTATAAGGCATTTTTACAATCCAGATATTAAATTCTTCATCATTGCCCAATTCTCTTAGCCAAACAAAATCATCTTGTTTGATTGCAATATCGAATCCTGCTGGAATCATTAACTCAAGATTTAAGGAATCCTCAATATAATTCATAATCCCCTTCTGAGCTGTTTTCTTATAATTTGAAATTAATCTTTCTGCTTCCTTATCATTGAAAAACTCTTTAATTCCATCACGGTTAGCTTTTATATTCTTGATTAATTCTTTCTCATTACGACCAAATAAATACAATACCTCTTGACCACGAGCATAAACGTCTTCTTGATTAAAAGAGAAAAGGTTTGGATTTTGCTCAATTTGATTCAATGAGTTTTCAGTAAAATACTTTTTCATGTATTTCCCTTCCGGCTTATTATTATCTAGAGTTGCCACAAACATCAAATTCTGTGAGGCTTTGAAGACACTATTAAATTTACTCGGATCTACAGGTTTTAGATCATAAAGGGCTTCATCTTGTGGTAGAACTTCAACTTTTGACACAAGAATTTCTCTTAATAAATTTCCTAGTTCACCATCCCAAAGGCTAGGTGGTATTACTAATATTACTTCTCCTGATTCACCTCTTGCCTTTTGCATAGTGGAATTTTCACTTTTCTCACCAGCTTTTTTATCATTATTACATGAGAAAATAAAAAGAGATAGTAATACTATTAAAAATAGATTATATGATTTTTTTAATAAGTGCATAATGAAAGTTTTTATGAATTTTCTTTAATCTTAAGAATCTGTCCGGGCTTAATCCCATTACCCTCCAAATTATTCATTTTTTTCAACTTCTCTACCGAAAGACCTTCAAATTTTCTGGAAATATCCCATAAGGTATCTCCGTATTGAACTCTATATTGGCCAGATTTAAGTGCTACCCTCTGGCTATTTAAGTTATTCTGGCTTGCTGCTTTTAATTGCATATTCACATTATCATAAAAGCCATCCTCAATCCAAATATTTAAGTTTTGTCCTACTCTGATTGTAGTTCCTCTTATATTATTCCATTGCTGAATATCCCCTATTCTGACATTATAAGTTTGAGCAATTTTACCGAGAACATCTCCTGGCTTCACCTTGTAAGCTAGCTTTTGTCTTCCATAAGTACTCCCTAATTCATTTCTTGCTAATCGTTCAAAATGCTCTTTTCCTTGACTCGCAAACTTCATGATCTCATCGAGATGGGAATCAACAAATTCTTTTTGATCAGAAGGGATTCTTAATTGATAACTTGCGTGATGATCAGAAATAGCTCCATGCTTCAATTCAGGATTAAGCTCATTTAAAGTTTCTAGGCAAATACCACTATGCTCTGCAAATAAAGATAGATTTAAAAATTCATTTATGGTTACAGTGGAGTATTCTGGCAAATATTCATACTCATCAATAAATAAATTATGCTCCTCTAAGTAATTCATACTGTACATAATGGCTATAAATTGAGGAACATATGACCGGGTTTCTCTATATAAATAAGGGTATATTTCCCAGAAGCTTTTTTTATACCCACTTCTTCTGATGGCTTTTCTAACATTACCTGGGCCTGTATTGTAGGCTGCAAGGGCTAATTGCCAATCATTATAAAAATATTTGTAAAGAAATGATAAATAACGACAAGCAGCATCAGTGGATTTTTCCATATCCATCTTTTCATCCATGTACCAGTTTTCATGTAGTCCATAATCTAATCGTCCTGTAAGAGGCATAAATTGCCACAAACCAACTGCTCCAGCTGGTGATTCAGCTTTTGGATTTAAACCAGATTCTACAATTGCTAAATATTTCAACTCTTCAGGCAAATCGTATTGCGCTAAATATTTCTCAATCATAGGAAAATATTTGGTCTGCAGTTTAGCTACTTTTCTAGTATAATCTCTATCAGTTACAGTAAAGTAATTGATAAATGAGTTAACTATACTATTGTAAGTTAGGGGGATTTCATTTTCAATGGAGGAAAGTCTTTCCTGAATAATTTCATTATTGAATTCAGGAATAAATTCGTATTCATGATTTAAAACAATCAAACTATCTGAAACAGAATCCATTTGAATTTCAATAGTATCTGATTCCTCAATACTATCTGCTTGTTGTAAATTCATTTGATATGCTTCTACATTCAAAGAAGTGCACATCAAAAAAAGCACAGCGATATATTTACTGACAATCTTCACCCACATATTAATAAAATTAGGAATTCATCAGATAATTAGAAAATGCATACAACTCATTTTCTTTAAAAACATCAGTCATCACCTGAAGTCCAATCGGCATGTTTGATTTATCTCTACCATTTGGAATCGAAATAGCTGGTATACCTGATACATTAGCTTGAACGGTAAAAATATCTTCCAAGTACATCTCCGCAGGATTATCTCGATCAGAATTAAGTGGAAATGCGGTACTTGGAGTCGTTGGCATTATGATAAAATCATATTTTGAAAGAATATCTCGAGTTTCATCTCTAATTATTCTTCTTACTTTTTGTGCTTTTGTGTAGTAAGCATCATAATAACTAGCTGACAGCACAAAAGTGCCTAGCATAATTCTTCTCTTAACTTCCTCTCCAAATCCTTGAGTTCTAGAAAGCTTATACATGCTTTCCATATTATAGGCTTCTGGGGCTCTATATCCATATCGGACGCCATCAAAACGAGATAAGTTTGAACTTGCTTCAGCTGTTGTTAATATATAATAAGTTGGTAGAACATAATCTAAATGAGGAAATGTGACCTCCTCAACTTCATGCCCTTGTTCTGTTAGCCAGTTTAACTTTTCTAAGGTTGAGTTTTTAATTTCTTCTTGAAGGGCTTCATTTTCAATTGTTTCTTTTATAAAAGCAACTCTAGCCTTTTGATTAAAAGATAATTGCTTTGAATATTCAGGTACTTCCTTATTAGAAACGGTACTGTCATAATCGTCTGAACCTGAAATGACTTCAAGAATAAGAGCATTATCTTCAATGTTCTTTGAGAACACTCCGATGCAATCGAAGGAAGAAGCAAATGCTATTAATCCATATCTAGATACTCTAGAATAGGTAGGTTTAATGCCGACAACACCACAGAATGCTGCGGGTTGCCTAACTGAACCACCCGTATCGGTACCTAAAGCAGCCATGCATAAACCTGCTTGAACTGAAACAGCTGATGCCCCTGAAGAACCTCCTGGTACTTTTAAATTATCATCAGCATTTAATGTAGGACCGAATGCTGAATTTTCATTTGAAGAGCCCATTGCAAATTCATCACAATTCTGTGATCCAATAATGATGGCATCCTCGTCTAAAAGTCTTTGAACTGAAGTAGCGGTGAATTGAGATTCAAAACCTTCTAATATTTTAGATGCAGAACGAACTTCTTTATTCTTCTGCACTAGAACATCCTTAATACCTATCACTAATCCGAATAGCTTGCCTAAAGATTGACCAGAATCTATTTTATTCTGTAATTCTTGAGCTTTCGAAATAGCTTCAGAATGGTAAACATCAAGAAAAACATTAAGATGTTTATTCTCCTCTATTGATTTAAGATAATGTTCTACAACTGAAACAAGGGTATAGCTCCCCTCCCTCAGCTCATTCTGAAGCTGCTGTAGACTGTGATAGGTCTCCAATATTATTGGTCTTTAGTATTGCTACTTTGAGTGCTATCAGTTTTAGAGGTAGTGTTGTGAGAAGTACCTCCGTCTTCAATATTATCTTTAATTTCTGTAGTAGCATCCTTAAATTCTCTGATACCTCTACCTAAACCTCTAGCTAAATCAGGTATTCTTTTAGCACCAAAAAATATTAAAATTACTAACATGATTAAAAGGATTTCCCATCCTCCTATACCACCTAAAAATGCAAATACTGTGTTCATTGCTTGTTATATTATAAATGTAAATGTAAAGTTAAAGAATAATTGATTGCCTAACCAACCCCTTATCAAAAATTGAGTAATTCTATTTCAGAAAGTCTTATTATCAAACAATAGTTCATCTAATCTCAAAAAATAATAGGTGAGAATACTTTTATCTTCTAAAAAGCCATTGTTCAGGATTCATCTTTTGATTGTTTTTCCAAACCTGAAATTGAATTTCTGAAGTACCGTCATTGTCGGTATAAACTATCCCTAGTGGTTGTTTTGCGGTGACTTTATCTCCTTTTCTAACGCTCACCTCTTTTAGCTTAGCATAAACTGTAAAATACTCACCATGTTGAACCATAACCACATTATTCATACCTGGTATAAATGCTACATTTCTGACTTCCCCATCAAAAACAGCTCGTATCTCTTGATTTTCATTAGTTTGGATATCTACTCCGTCATTTTTGATTTGAATATTTTTATAAACAGGGTGCGGGTGAGTACCGAATTTTTGTGAAATAAAGCCAGAGCTTACAGGCCAAAACAACTTATTTCGGTTACCAGCAAATGAATCTGATAATTCTTTTGCTTCTGGTGTTAAAGCAAACTTTGTGGAAGATGCTCCCTTTGAGCTTTTCTCAATTTCCTTTTTAATTAAATCAGCAATTATTTTCTCTAAGTTTTTAACTGATTTTTTTCTATCTTCTATTTCAGATTTTATTTGTTTCTCTCTTTTGTTGAGTTCTGTTACTAAAGAGCTTTGTTGTTGCTTTAATTTATTTAGCTCTCTATTTCTGAAAATTTGTTCTTGCAAAAGTGTACTTTTTTCTAGTCTAACTTCTTCTACACTTTCTTTTTGACCTATCAATAATTGTTTGATTAACTCAATTTGTGCAGCTTGTTCTCTACGAATTTTCCCATAATATTCCATATACTTCAAACGCATGAACATTTCATAAAAAGACGAGGATGCAAACACATATGCTAGCTTACTAAGTGACTGATTGCTTTTTTGAGTGGCATATAACATTTTGGCGTACTCAACTTTCATTTTTTCCAAATCACTCTCCATTGAATTGATAATACTTCCAATCTCATTGAGCTTTTGATTCAATAAATTCAGTTCATTTGAAATGGAATTTGTTAAGGATTGCTGAGCCTGAATTTTATAATTCAAAGCATTTAATTGACCAATTGTAGCCCGCTTTTTGGAAGTTGTTTGATTTAAAATTTTCTCCGCTTCACTTATCTTTTGGAGATTCTCCTTTTTTTCTTTTTCTAACTCCTCTCTAGATTTTTGAGCATAAGAATCGTACCCAAAAATTAAAAAAAGACTTATAAGGCTAATATGGAAAAAATTAATTTTCATATTTACTTGGTACGCTGAATGGGAAAGAGATTGGAGTATTTCCTACTTCTACTTTTGAATGTTCGATTTGCACTTGGGTAGATTCTTCACCTTTTGTGCCTGCAGATATGATTTCAACAATTGCATTGAAGGGAAAGGCTTGTTGATCAACCAAATTAAATTCTGAAAATATAATTTCCATTTTACTTCCATCTGGAATTTCTCTCACCTTAATATTTTGGACTTTTCTGTCTTTAGCAGAGGCAGTAGTTTCCAATTCAAACCTTCCTCTTTTTTGATTAATCATTAATTCTCCTGCCTTTTTTGAGAAGTTATCATCATTTTTAAACTCAAAAACCTGATTTCCTAGCAAAATAGACTGTATCATTTCAAAATCTATTTCAAAATTCAAACTATTACTCAAGGATTTGAAATTATACCGATAAACATCCTTATTCACTCTATCCAGAAAAACTATTGTATCCTGACTTATAAAGCCTCTTGCCGCTTCAATCCCGAAAATAGGTGATACAGAAACCCAGATTATGCTATCTCTCTTCATTCTTATGCTAGCACTTGAGCTTAGGTTTCGGTCGGGAGAACTAAACCGAATTTTAGATTTTGCTTGTAGATAGTCAAAATCAAATTTTTCTAATGCATATTCCTTTTCCACAGATGAAGTAGGTAAAATCTTTTTACCACATGAAGTGAAGACTAAAACTGCGAAACAGATTAATACACTAAATAGACGCGTCATAATATTTTTTTTCAGATATTTTTTTGTCAATTAAATCAGAAGCCCCTCCTAAGGATTTTGCCTTCTTCCATACCTCTAAAGCCCTATCCTTATCGCCAGTTTTAAAAAGCGCATCAGCATAATGTTCAACTATGGTAGCGGAATTACTATTTTCCGCAGCTTTTTCTAAATACTTAAGAGCCTCTTCATACTCTTCCTTTTGGAATAAAACCCATCCGTGGGTATCTAGGAAGGTAGCATTATCAGGGTTCGCTTGCACCATTCTGGATGACAGTTCTTTAGCTCTGTCTAAATTTTCTTTTCTTAGAGATAAATAGTAGGCATAATTATTTATAGCAAAATAATTACTAGGATTAGCTTCAATTGCTTCTTCATAAGACCTAAATGATTTATCAAACTGCTGATTGGCATGGTAGGCATCACCCAATTGAGCCGCAAAAGTGCTTTTTAATCTTGGGTTACCATAAACAATAGATTTGCCTTGCTCCCAGTTCATAATGGCCATTTTATAATTCTTTAATGAAAAATGACCTGATCCACCATATAAATATAATACAGGCTGATTGGGGAAATAGGTCAAGGCTTCATCAGCATATTTTACCACATTTTTATAATTGGCACTTTCCATCTCAATGGATAATAAGTTTTGCCATAATTGAAGATTATCACCATTAATGTTTACTGCTTTACTATAAAAATATTTTGCACTATCTTTTTGATTCAATGCGAAATATAAATCACCATTTGCTGCATAAGCATTTGCATCAGTAGAATGAATTTTTATAATATTTTGACCTAATGCTTTCAGTTTTTCTTGTTCATTTTCAGATGTTATTTTTTGAATTAGTGCAACGAAATTATTCAGTTTATCTTCTAAAGGTATTTCCTCTGAAGTAAAAGCCTTTTCAAAATATGGTAGTGCTAACTCAAATTCTCCATTTTGCCTGTAAAGCTTAGCTAATTCCATTTGAACCAAAGCTTGATTTGGATAATCGTCCAAATATGATTTCAAATAATTAATAGCATCATCTTTTTTATCATTTGACAACATGATCTGAGCTACAGAAACAGCATAATCACCAATTTTCGGATAAGCATTTACTAATCTTTTTCCTTCCTCAATGGCTTCTTTTAATTTATTCTGCTTTAAATAAATTTTTTGCTTTTGAGTACTTACTTCTTCTAAAATACCTATCCTACTTTCGATTCTGTCATACGTATTCAGCGCCATATTAAGATCATTACTATATAAATAAAGCGCTGCAAGCTCTAATAAATAATCATCTGGAGCATTTTCAGAAAATTTATATAAATTTTCGTAAGTCTGAATTGCTTCAGAAAGACTTCCTAATTCGGTTTGTATTTCTGCTTTTAAAGCTTGGTAGTAATAATTGGATTGATCTTTCTCAGTTGATTTAGAGATGTAAAAAAGTGCTTGATTCTTATCATCACTATCTTTTAAAATTTTGGCGATTTGATAATTTAAAGCGGCATTTTCAGGCATAATTTGATGAGCCTTCATAAAACTATCCAAAGCTTTTGCTTTATCATCGATAGCTAAATGATGCATACCTTCAACGATTAGGAATTCTACATTAAAGCGATCCACTTTTAAAGGATCAGCTTCAGGTAATATATCTTCTTGTTGAGGTGTATCAGGAACTTGAGCGTACCCAAGTTGAGCCATCGCAATTAAAAGCAATACAAAAATGCTACTTACACTATTCCCTACCCTATTTAACACTATAAATTATTCAATTACTTTGTTGTAATCCCCTATACTCAAATCTTTAGCTGCTCCATTGTAAGAAACAAAATTCCCGAGCATACTGTCTTTAATTTGAGCTTCAGTAATATTTGTATTCGTTTGAATTATACTATTCTTAATTCTGCTATCTGCCACCTTAGTATCATCTCCTATGGAAACATGAGGACCAATAACTGAGTTCTCAATACTTACATTTTCACCCAAATACACTGGCGGGATAATAACTGAGTTGTTTATACTTGCTGATTCACTAATTAAATTCTCATGCTTAATAAACTCTAAATATCTTTGATTGGTATAAACGGTTGCATCTTTATTTCCGCAATCTAACCATTCAGTTACCGTACCAGGGCGTAATTTTACACCCTTATCTTTCATATTCTCAAGCGCGACAGTAATCTGAAATTCGCCTCCTGCGTCTTTAATATCATTATCTAAAAGATACTGTAACTCTTTTCTTAAATCTTCTCCTTTTTGGAAATAATAAATTCCAATGATTGCAAGATTAGAAACCGGAGTTTCAGGTTTTTCAATGAAATCAGTAATTACATTATCTTCATTTACCTTTACTACTCCAAAAGCTGATGGATCCTCAACTTTTTGAGTCCAAATGATTCCTTCCTCAGAAGTATCTAATTTGAAATCAGCTTTAAAGAGTGTATCCGCAAAGGCTACAACCGTATTTCCATCCAATAGCTCTTTAGCACACATGATAGCATGTGCTGTACCTAAAGCTTCTTCCTGATAATGGATAGAACCTTTTGCACCTACCGATTCAGCTATTTTTAGAAGACTTGCTTCAATTTCTTTGCCGAAAGATGATTTAATTATAAATCCTATTTTATCAACGTCACTTCCACAAACCTTAGCAATATCTTCAACTAACCTTTGTACAATAGGCTTACCCGCAATTGGCACTAAAGGTTTAGGGACGGTAAGTGTATGAGGTCGCATGCGTTTGCCCATGCCGGCCATAGGTATAATTATATTCATTTTTCTATATTTTTATTGAACCATATGGTTCTTTTAACATCGATTTTATAAAACTTCTTCAAGTTATGATTTTCCAGTGCTACCAAATCCACCTGCACTTCTTTCAGAATCTTCTAGAGTTTCTACTAAATTCCAATCAATTTGTTCATGTTTAGCTATGACCATTTGCGCTATTCTTTCTCCATTTTCGATCAGAAAGCTTTCATCTGAAAGATTAACTAATAAAACTTTCAATTCCCCTCTGTAGTCAGCATCTATGGTTCCAGGACTATTAAGCACCGTTATTCCATGCTTGTAAGCTAATCCACTTCTGGGTCTGATCTGTGCTTCATAACCTTTGGGTAATTCCATAAATAGACCTGTAGGAACCAATACTCTTTGCATGGGCTTCAAATTAATAGGCTCTTCCAAATTAGCTCGTAAATCTAAGCCTGCTGAACTTTCTGTTTGATAAGCTGGAAGTTCATTATTTGATTTATTGATAACGTTTACTTTCATAATTAGAGTTCTAAATTCAAAAGTATCAATTTAATTTATTGGAAAAAACCCTTTTGCGTTCATATAAATATACAATTAGGATAAAAATCAAAGTAATAAGTACTCCTAACGTATAATTCAGCCAAGATGAATCAGGTTTGAAATAAAAATAAGTAGCAATAAGTATTCCTGAGATTAAAATATTTAAAAATATCTTCCCTACCTGATATGGAATTTTAAAATACTTTTGACCGGTAAAATAACAATACACCATCATGCTAAAATACGCTAAAAGTGTTGCGATAGCTGCTCCAGTATAACCTAAAATTGGTATTAATATCAAATCACCTACTAAGGTAACCAAGCCTCCTAAAACACTAATATAAACTCCATAATAAGTCTTATCTGTAATCTTAAACCAAATACTTAAGTTTACATAGATTCCAAAGAATAATTTTCCTAAAAGTAAAATTGGAACTAAGAATAAAGCATCTCGGTATCCTGAGCCTCGAAGGAAAATCTGACCTATTAAATCGGCATTTAAACTCACCCCAACCCAAATTATTAAAGAAAGAGAAACAAAATAATACAATACTTTCGCGAATAACTCTGGTGCTTGTTTATCTTCTGCCTGACTGAAAAAGAATGGCTCTCCTGCATAACGAAATGCTTGTACTGCTAGCGCCATAAAAACACTTAACTTAAAGGCCGCAGAATAAATACCAATTGCAGCTTTTGCGTTTATTCCAGCATAAAAATCTTCTGGAAGAAGAAATTCGAATAATATTTTATCTAATTGTTCTACTGCAATACCAGCAACTCCCATTAATAATATTGGCCATGCATAAACCAACATTTTTCTTAATTTTATCCACTGTATTTGAAGATGAGCAGAAAAGATCTCTTTGTATAAAATCAAAATCATTGAAATATTCGCTAAGAGATTTGCTAAAAACACATAACCAATTCCAACGCTTTCTTTCGAATCCCAATTCATAAATCCTTTTTTTGCCAAATATGGGAAAAGCATTAAGAAAAGAATGTTGAAAGCTATATTTAAGACTATACTGCTCATTCTGGTAAAAGCAAATTTCTTTGCTTTATGCTCTAATCTTAATTTAGCAAGAGGAATAGCAATAATTGCATCGATAAAAAAGATTACCGCAAGGTAACGTACAATGTAAGTTTCAACAGATAATTTAAGAAAATTGATAATCTGTTCTGAGAATAAAAATATTGCTGAACTGAAAATTAAGGAGCTTATTAAAATGGAAGTAAAGGCCTGAGAGTAATAGCTATTATCTTTCTCTTTTGTAGAAAACCTAAAAAAAGCGGTTTCCATTCCATAGGTATAAATAATATTCAAAAAAGCAGCATAAGCATAAAGCTGATTTAGACTACCATATTCCGCCTCCAAAAAAATTGCCGTGTGAATAGGTACTAATAAGTAATTTAACAATCTTCCCAAAATGCTGGGTAATCCATATAAACCGGCTTCAGATGCTAACTTTTTAAGTGGATTCATCGCTGGGGGTTGGATGTTGGAAGATGGAAGCGGGAAGTTGAGATAAAGAGATCAAAAATAGGGAGATGACTACCAAAAAGATAATTTAACTCCCTATTTACCATTTCTATTTAATTACTAATTAAAAAATTACTAATTATTAATTAAACCTACTCTCCTTTGAACTCTGCTGCTCTTTTCTCTAAGAATGCTTTAGTACCTTCTTTAAAATCTTCAGATTTACAGCAAGCAGCAAAACTATTAGCTTCCGTTTGATAACCATTCTCTTCACCAGCATAGTAAGCATTTACGCTATCGATTACCATACCAATTGCTAATGGTGCTTTACTATTAATTTTATGTAAAATAGAATTAGCCAAAGTCATTAATTCTTCCTGACTTTCGGCTATATGATTCACCAAACCTAAATTTTTAGCTTCTTCGGCACCAATAAAATCAGCAGTCATCATTAACTCTAATGCTTTACCTTTTCCAATAAGCTGTGTTAATCTTTGAGTACCTCCATAACCTGGGATTATTCCTAGATTCACTTCAGGCTGCCCAAATTTAGCATTTGGTGTAGCAATTCTCATGTGGCAAGACATGGCTAATTCACATCCTCCACCCAGAGCAAAACCATTAACCGCTGCAAGCACAGGTTTATGGCATTTCTCAATCATTTCGAAAACTTCCTGACCATTCTCAGAAAACTTTCTGCCATTCATCTCATTTAATTCTGAGATTTCAGAAATATCAGCTCCCGCCACAAAAGCTTTTTCACCAGCTCCTGTGATGATTACTGACTTCACTTCAGGATTATCATAAATATCTTGAAAGGCTTCACGCAGCTCTTCAATGGTAGCTATATTTAAGGCATTTAGTTTTTCGGCTCTATTGATGGTGATGGTTAATACACCATTATCATTAGCCAGTTGTAGGTTTGCAAAATCAGCCATAAATGATTTAAAGTTTCTATTAAATCACAAATATAGCGTATGTAGCCCCAACCACAAAGGGCAAATGGTATTATTGAAAATTGAATCAAGTGCTTTTATTAAGAAAATAAGCCTTTATCGAACCATATCTACATTTAACCTATTAAAATAA
The DNA here is from genome assembly GCF_030503875.2 of Marivirga arenosa. Lineage (NCBI taxonomy): Bacteria > Pseudomonadati > Bacteroidota > Cytophagia > Cytophagales > Marivirgaceae > Marivirga > Marivirga arenosa. The sequence continues at coordinate 3,312,397 of NZ_CP129968.2, forward strand.
CTCATTTAAATCCAACTATGTGCTAATTATCGTAAATAGTCATACTTATGTAAGAAAGGCTAGTATTTCAACTAGTTTTTAAGAACTGAATAGTATCATTAGACGTATATTTGCATTATGAAAAAGGTAGGAATATTAATTCTGTTATTAACAAGTTTTCAAGCTTTTAGCCAATCAAGTTTTGATGAGCAAACTGGAGCCTGGACTGCAAACTCAACCTGGAATGGAAGCAATGCGCCAGGAACCACTGGTTTGAAAAATATAAATATTACGATTAACGGTACTGTTACTAGGACTGGTAGTTTGGATTTTGATCAAAATGCAAACATAACGATCAACAACAATACAGATGACAGTGATACTCTAATAGTTACGGGTGATCTTATTTTTAATAACAATACTGTTTTAACAATAAGAGGATCCAGTATATTAATTATACTTGGCAACTTAGAATCTAATAACAATATTATTGTTTCTTCAAGTGGTAAATTGGTAGTAGTAGGCTCTGCTTCTACAGGAAATAATACTAACATATCGAACAGTGGTGATTTTTATATTTTAGGTACAAATAATTTAGGAACTGGAGGAGGCAGTAATTATGCTGGTACTACACCTGGAGATGCTCAAGATTTGGTAGATAATGATCAGGCTTTAGCAGATTATCTTGTTAATGATCTAGGAGTAGTAAATTCAACTCTACCCATCGTACTAAAATCATTCTCAGCATCGATATTTAATAATAATATTAATCTAGACTGGATCACAGCCAAAGAAGAGAATTTCTCACACTTCGAGCTTGAACGTTCTTTAGACCAAAACAATTGGGAGCAAATTGGTAAAGTTCAGGGTCTAGGCGAAAGTAATTCAGATGTTTATTATGACTTTATTGATGAAAACGCTCCTTTTGGTAAGCTTTACTATCGTTTAAAATCTGTTGACATTGATGCTACTTTTGAATATTCACCAGTTGTAAGTATTGAGAATGGTTTTGAAGGGAGTTTAAGAATAATGCCGAATCCTGCTCAAAATGCTTCAAATTTAAAGATTCATGTTCCTGCCAAATTCAAAGAAAATATTGATTACGTAGGTTTATTTGACTTATCAGGAGTTAAAATTCAAGAATTCAGAAATTTTGATACTCAATCAAGTCTACAAATTGAAAAAGAATTGAAAGCCGGAATGTATATTTTAAAAGTAAATCACAATAGCTTACAAGAAAACATAAGAGTAATAATTCAATAACAAAATATAGATCAACAATAGGGTTAGCCTTGCAATTATTGCGGGGCTTTTTTATTTTAATAGGTTGACAAGTTTACAGGTTTTTAAAAGTTGTCAAGTTATTGATAAAGAAAAGATTTTTTCTAATTAATTGCTTCTGATCACTTAAAAATATTGCCATAATTAAATATTTGACAACAAGTTAACATATTAACTTGTCAACTTAATTAGTTAAAATCAAATTCATCAGATGATGATTGCTCTGGTACTTCTTCCTCACTCTTAATTTCTACCTCTGTGGTTCCTTTTTTGAATTTAGCTTCTTCGGCTTCTCTCATTTTACGAGCAATCTCCTTATCGTATTCCGTTACTTTAAATTCAGTTCTACGATTGGTTTCATGTTCCTCTTCGGTTTGAGCATCCTGAATTATAAGTTGACTTTCACCATATCCTCTGGCCTTAATTCTAGATGGATCTATACCCTGAGATATTATATAAGCCACTGCAGACTCTGCTCTTCTTCTTGAAAGATCTTGATTATAAGCTGCCTCTCCACGTGCATCGGTGTGTGAACTTAATTCAATTTTAATTGGAGGGTTGTCTTCCAAAATTGTAACTAATCGATCTAATTCTTTTGCGGCATCCGCTCGGATATTAGCCGAATCAAAATCATAATAAATATTTTCTAGCTCAAAGGCTTTATCTAAGATGATTTCTTCAAGCAAAATTTCGGTTTCAAAAACCTTATTAGTGATCAAAGCATCTAATTTAGATTTATCCAGAGTTTTACCTATAGTCGAAAAGGTTTTTCGAGTGGTGAAATAATTTTCTTTCTCGGCTATAATGAAATAATTTTCTTCTTCTGACACTCTGAAATTAAATTTCCCATCTTGACCTGTCATAATTTCCCCTAGCAATACACTATCAGAAGAAAATAATCTAACGCTAGTACCTGGTAATATCACCTCATCATCATTTTGATTACGGGTTGTACTAACTCCTGCTAAAAAGTAATTAACGATTTTAAGGTTAGGGTCTTCGTTTTTCCAAGTATAGATATCATCTCTGCCTTCACCACCTGGACGATCGCTTGAGAAAAAGCCTCTATCTGGCGAATACATAAAAACGCCAAAATCATCCTTATTAGAATTCATAGGCTTTCCAAGATGAGATATAGTGATTTTACCTCCTTTTCTTTCCGCTACGAAAATATCTAGCTTTCCTAAGCCTGGATGGCCATTTGATGAAAAATATAGTTTCCCATCTTGGGAGGTTGAGGGAAACATTTCATCACCTGGTGTATTAATTCGATCTCCTAAATTTCTTACATTCCCCCATTGGCCACGACTATTTACTGTAGCAGAATAAAGATCCACTCCGCCAAAACCTCCCTCTCGGGTGGAAGAAAAGTAAAGTGTTCGGCCATCTTCACTAAAAGCAGGAGTTGAATTCCAGGCATTTGGATCATTAATCCGCATTAATTCAGGTTCAGACCATTGACCACTGCGATAACGAGTAATGTATAAATTTACATCATTTTGGCCTTTACGCTTGCCGGTATTTCCACGAGCAAAAATCATAGTTCTACCTCTAGGACCAATTGCTATTGAGCCTTCATTTGCATCAGGCCAATTTATAATAGGAGGTAATTTTTCGATAGTAGTAGTATCAACATTTGCTCCCCTTGATTTCACTTGATAGATATCAGAAAAATTATCTCCTGTAGCTTTATATACTTTGCTATCTTCATCCCGGGTTGAAGTAAAATAAAGTTTATCATCATTAAAAAACGGAGCATATTCAGCTGCCGGTGTATTTATTTCCTGAAGATTTTTAACTGTGTAAAAAGTCTGATCTTCTAATATTTCATCAATATTGTAAAGATTATTTAATTGAAAATCAGCTAATTTTTTAAATTCATCATTATTAGCGTTGGGTAAGTAACTCTCTAATACTTCTTTGGCCTTTTTATAATTTGAATTTGCTTTTAATGACAAAGCATAATTATAATACACCTCATCTTCCTGATACCCTGAATCAATTGCAGCTTCATAATAAGGCGCTGCAATTTCTAATCTATTGGAAAGCCTGTAGGCTTCAGCTGTATAAAACAATGCTTGAGCAGCATTTTCATTTTTCCTAATAGCTGATTGATAGAGATCGATAGCTGAATTATACTCTCCTTTTTCAAATTTCTTTTCTGCTTTTTTATAAACAGAACAAGCATTAACAATAGAAAAGGTGAATATTAAAAATATGTACGCTTTGGTTTTCAATAGTTTAGTTTTTTACACTACTAAAAGAACGGAAAATAGTATAAAATCATACTTTCTCCTTAAAAAATCTTGACATCCAACTTTCAGAAGCTGGTATTAACCATTTAGAATTAAAATCGGCTTTTGTGGTCACCATATTATTAAAAGTAGGCAAATCAGCTGAGATTTCGTTTCTTTCAACCTTAGATTTAATGGAAGGAAGATTTTCTAAAACTACCTCCTCACCTTTTAGGAATGCAACTTTACTTTTATCCAATAAATTAACGTTTAATTCATTTTCGATTGCTCTAATAAAATGAACCGATTTATCAATTGAACAACCCGTAGCCTGTGATTTAGTCTCATCCACTGCGAGCACTATAAATTGATCATATTTCACCTCTATACTTGCATATAAAGTATTGTTATGAGCAGTCCAGGAGTCAACAAATGCTTTGCCATTCATCAAAATGAATTCTTTTTCATTTTCTGATAGTTTTCTATCTGCTTGATAAACCCACAATCTTGAATTGTCATCTAAATCACTAAAATTGGTATACATATCTAAAAGTAAATTATAACTTATTAATCGATCAGATTAACGAGCATTCTCCTCATTAAGTTTGAAGAATTTGTTTAACTACTTAAGAAGAATTTGCTGAAAAAAGTTTCTAACTATAATCATTGATCTAGCTAGAAACTTCTATTTTGAATTTTGATTAGGTTAACATTCCACCATCAACCTGAATTACTTGACCTGTAATATAGGATGACATATCAGAGCCTAAGAAAACGCATAAATCAGCCACGTCCTCAGGACTCCCGCCTCGTTTCAACGGAATAGCATCTCTCCATCCTTGAACAGTTTTTTCATCTAACGCATCCGTCATTTCGGTTTCAATAAATCCTGGAGCTATGGCGTTTGATCTAATATTTCTGGAACCAAGTTCTAAAGCCACTGATTTAGTAAATCCAATAATCCCTGCTTTTGAAGCAGCATAATTCGCTTGACCAGCATTACCTTTTACTCCAACAACTGAAGTCATATTAATAATTGATCCGCTCTTTTGCTTCATAAAAGTTCTATTGGCTGCTTTCACAGTATTGAAGCATGATTTTAAATTGATATTAATGACGTCATCCCACATTTCCTCCGTCATTCTCATCAATAAGTTGTCTTTAGTGATACCCGCATTATTTACCAAAATATCTAGGCTACCAAAATCAGCTACAACCCCTGCAATTAATTCTTCGGCTGCTTTAAAATCGGAAGCATCAGAACGATAGCCTTTAACTTTTACTCCATAAGCATCCGCCAATTCCTTTTCTAAAGCCTGACCTTTTTCAACGCTTGATAAAAATGTGAAAGCAACATTAGCTCCTTGCTCAGCATATTTTTGGGCAATTGCTTTACCAATCCCTTTAGATGCACCTGTAATAAGTGCAGTTTTTCCATCTAATAGTTTTGTCATAATAGGTTTGAAGTTGATTCTAAAAAGTCTAAAATTACAAGGAATAAGCTAATTAAGAAAATGAATATTAAAATAGCCTCTAAAAGAATATTTAATCGGTACGAATGGTATTTACTTAGCTTTATTCTTCTTTTGGCACTAAGTGTTCATTTATACTCTTCATGGGGTGGTTTAATATGGACTATTGACTCAAATACTTACTGGACAGCTTCAAGAAATATTATCAATGAAGGGAAATTAATTGCTGCTGATGGAGGCGCCTATGTTTTCTGGCCACCACTGTTTCCCATTACACTAAGCTTATTTAGTGAAAGTAGTTATTATGTATTTCACAGCTTCAGTTTCTTACTTGGTCTAATCTTTATTTATCAATTCTTAAAATTAAAACATTCAATTACGCTTAGTTTGATGGTCTTATCGGTATATACACTAACAGTATACCCTTACTTACTATCAAGTTTTCTATGGACTGAAGTAAATTTTATACTATTTCTATATTCAGGATTGTATTTTTTTCAAAAGTGGAACATGGATGAAAATAACCACAAATACTTAATGCTTGCTGGAATCCTGTTTTGCTTAATGTGTTTGCAACGGAATGCTGGAGTTTTTATAATAGTAGGATTGTCGATTTACTCTATCGCCTTTTATTTTAAAACTAGAAACTTTAAAAATTTTATTTCAACAGGATCCGTATTAAGTATATCTGTAATACCAGTAATTCTTTGGAATATCAATAGAAGAATATTGTTCCCTGAAGAATATTACATTTATCAACAACCATTTTTGACCGATTTTTTAAAAAATTTTAAAATGGTTTCAAATGAACTAATAAGATTAGTTTTGCCAATCGATACTGGATTAAACTCCTACATCATTATCATTCTGCTTTCAATGATAATGATGTCAATTATTTACAAGAAAGAAAGCTCTTTAACAATCACATTAATTTCAACTTATATTTTTCTTTTTATTACACTGCCCTTACTTGAAAAAAGCGATATTGGAAGATTCATAGCTCCAATCATGCCATTAATAATTCTACAAATAATTTCATCATCAAAATATTACATAAGTAAATTATATAAAAACAAAATTAAAAATGCTATAATCTTATTATTCTCTATCGTTCTATTATATAATATTGCTAGAACTATAAATAATGTTGAACAATGGAATTATAGAAGTGTTCATAATCCTAAGTCTGCTAAAATTTTTTTCTAGTCCCTTTTCCATTAAATTTGTCAGCAGAAAAAAGATTTCAAAATTTAACTAATCAATATTATGGCATCAAAATATGATATTATTGTTGTGGGTTCAGGCCCGGGTGGTTATGTAGCCGCTATACGTGCTTCACAGTTAGGTAAAAAAGTAGCGATCGTTGAAAAAGAGAGCTTAGGAGGTATATGCTTAAACTGGGGATGTATTCCTACAAAAGCCTTATTAAAAAGTGCCAATGTATTTGAATATATAAGCCATGCAGAAGATTACGGTATTAGCGTAAAAGATGCAAAAGCTGACTTCACTGGAATGGTAAAAAGAAGCCGTGGAGTTGCTGAAGGAATGAGCAAAGGTGTTCAGTTCTTAATGAAGAAAAACAAAATTGAAGTTATTGATGGCTTTGGTAAACTTAAAAAAGGTAAGAAAGTAGAAGTTGACAATAACGGTAAAAAGACTGAATACTCAGCTGATCATATCATATTGGCCACTGGTGGAAGAGCCAAAGAATTACCGAACCTTCCTATTGATGGTAAAAAAATCATTGAATACAGAAAAGCGATGAGCCTTGAAAAACAGCCTAAGAAAATGGTTGTAGTAGGTTCAGGTGCAATAGGTGTTGAGTTTGCTTATTTCTACAATTCAATCGGTACTGAAGTTACGATTGTTGAATTTATGGATAGAATTGTTCCTGTTGAGGATGAAGAAGTTTCTAAAGCATTAGCTAAAACTTATAAGAAAGCTGGAATCAATATCATGACTAGCTCTGAAGTAACTTCTGTAGATACTAAAGGAAGCGGTTGCAAAGTAACCGTTAAAACCAAAAAAGGTGAAGAGAAGTTAGATTGCGATGTAGTTCTTTCTGCAGTTGGAGTAGCTACTAACTTAGAAAATATTGGATTAGAAGATGTTGGCGTTTCAACTGATAAAGGAAAAGTATTAGTTGATGATTATTATAAAACTAATGTAGATGGGGTTTATGCTATAGGTGATATAGTTCATGGACCAGCATTAGCTCACGTAGCTTCAGCCGAAGGTATTATCTGTGTTGAAAAAATAGCGGGAGAAAATCCTGAGCCATTGGATTATAAAAACATACCAGGTTGTACGTATTGCAGCCCTGAAATTGCTTCTGTTGGATATACTGAAAAACAAGCAAAAGAAGCTGGATACGATTTAAAAGTTGGTAAATTCCCATTCTCTGCATCAGGAAAAGCTAGTGCAGCAGGCGCTAAAGACGGTTTTGTAAAATTAGTATTTGACGCGAAATATGGTGAATTACTAGGTGCTCATATGATTGGTGCTAATGTTACTGAAATGATTGCTGAAATTGTTGCAGTTAGAAAATTAGAAACTACAGGACATGAATTGATCAAAACGGTTCATCCTCACCCAACTATGAGCGAGGCCGTGATGGAAGCTGCGGCAGCTGCTTATGATGAGGTGATTCACATTTAAGAGACATCCTCAACCCTGTCAGGTTTTATTCTTAAATAAGGAGTAAACAGGATAACAAACTTCCACCTTGCTTTCAAAGTGAAACCTGACAGCTTACAATACCAATAAATTAAAATAAAAAGCTGTTTAGCAGATTTAATCAAATGAATCTAATAAACAGCTTTTTTATTGCCATATTATCATTTATTTTAGCACAACATTCTTAAACTTATACCTATAGCACAACAAATTAAAATATCTGAAGAAGTTCTTGTTTCAGAACTTAAAGCACAAAAAGAAAGTGCGTTTGAATATCTTTATGATAATTACAGTGGTGCTATATATGGTGTTATACTTCGAATAGTAAAATCTGAGGATGTAGCACAGGAGGTACTTCATGATTCCTTTATAAAAGCATGGAAAAAAATTAATTCATACAGTGCTGAAAAAGGTCGATTATACACTTGGTTAGTCAATATTAGTAGAAATGCCTCAATTGATAAGTTAAGATCAAAAGAAATAAAGAAAACTAGCAAAACCGATTCAGTATCAGACAACGTACATAAGATTGACAATGCAAATTCAACTGAACAATCTATTGATGGAATAGGCTTAGATAAGGTTTTAGATAAGTTACCTGAAGATTTAAGGTTTGTAATTGAGCAAATGTATTATAAAGGGTATACGCAATCTGAAATCGCAGAAGAGTTTGATATTCCGTTAGGAACTGTTAAAACGAGGGCACGAACTGCTATGCGTTCATTAAGAGAATTATTATTGTGAGTAAAATAGAAGCATACATATCGTCTGGAGTAATTGAAGCTTTTGTTTTGGGTCAGTTAAATGAACCTGAAACAAAAGAATTATTACAGTATGCAGAAGAGCATGAGGAGGTAAGAAAAGCGCTTGATGAAGCGGAAGAAACTTTATTTCTTTTAGGAGAAAAAGATAAAGTCGTTCCACCAGCTAATGTAAAAAATACACTTTTTGATGAATTAGGGATTAAATCATCACAAGCTAATAATGGGGTTAATATAGAAACTCCAAAATCATCAAAAACAATTAATTTTTACCCATATTTTTCAGCGGCTGCCAGTATTATTGCGATAATAGGCATTGTATTAAGTGTTTATTATTACAATTTATGGCAGGATACAGAGTCAAGGTTATCTACCATCATTGCTGAAAACCAAACGATGGCCCAGCAATACAATGTAGTTAAAAACCAGATGGATCAATATGCCGCTAATATTGAAATTTTACGTCAACCAGGGATTGAAAATGTTCCAATGAAAGGGCTGGATATTGCCCCAGAAGCTCAAGCAATAGTGCATTGGAATAAAAAAACGAATGAAGTCTTTTTAAATGCTAAATCAATGCCTTCCAATGATGTGAATAATCAATATCAGTTATGGGCTATAGTAGATGGAACGCCTGTTGACATGGGAGTGTTTGATGTAGCAGGCGATATGACGAGTCTACTGAAAATGAAGACTACTGGCAAAGCCTCAGCCTTTGCGGTAACCCTCGAACCTAGAGGTGGAAGCGAAAACCCTACCCTAGAAAAAATGTATGTAATCGGACAGATTTAAAATATATAACGGCCTTCTTGACTTTTCTTGCATCTGTTTTAGATTGTTACAATAATTACATTTTTTTTATATCTTTAAAGTTATTTTTATATTAAAATAACTTATGTTATGAAAAGAATAATATTGTCTCTGTTAATTTTTACAATTTCTTTTACAACTATTGCGCAAAACACCTCTGCAAGTGAACAATTTACTGACTGGGATAATAATGGTGGGTGGTCGAATGGAACATCACCTGGAGCAGTTACTTTTTTTGAAGATATAGAAATAGACGGGAGTGTAGTAAGAATTGATGATTTAGATTTAAATTTAGGATCAGTACTCACAATTAACACCGGTGATTCATTAGTTGTAGATGGAAATCTTAATGTTAGCTCGTCTTCAGAATTAATAGTAGAAGAAGGCGGATACTTATATGTAAATGGAAATCTAGTAAACGAAGGTTCCTTTATAATTTTTGGAGATTTTACAAATGATGGGATAATTGCTGTTTCTGGAAATTATATAGAGAATGGTTTAGGCGATTTAAATACAGGTACAAATAGTAATTTTTACGTAAATGGCACTAGCGATGATCCTGGCAATACTGATGGGATAATACCTCCTGAAATTCAAGCAATTTACAATACACTCCCAATCGAATTAAAAAGCTTTGAAGGAATTTTAACCCAAAATAAAACGACAGAATTAAAGTGGATAACCGCAAAAGAAGAAAACTTTTCGCATTTTGAGATTCAGAGATCAATCAATAATCAAGATTTTGAAGTGATTGGAACTGTAAATGGCCTGGGCGAAAGTAATTCTGATGTATATTATAGTTTTAATGATAAAAATGTTCCTTATGGCATTGTAAGATACAGACTTAATGCTGTTGACATAGATGAAAGCTTTGAACTATTTGAAGCCATTGAAATTCAAAACACATTTAGTAGTGAATTAAAAGCATTCCCTAATCCCGTTACAGATTTTTCTAAATTAAGAATTGTGGTCCCCCAAGATTTATCTGGCAAATTGAATAAAGTGGCTTTATATGACAATGCTGGAAGCTTACTTTACAGTCAAACAAATTATGACCCTATTGATGGGAAGATTGAAATAGAAAATATTAAGGAAGGAATGTATATTTTAAAAATCACTCATAATGGTTTAACCGAAAATTTGAGGATATTTAAACATTAAGATCGAAATTAAAGAATGTAATATTCTGAAAAACAAAAACCGTTTAGGATCATCAGCTTAAACGGTTTTTTTAATGTTCCCTATAAAATATGAAATCAACAATTAGTGCATAAATAACCTACTAGATAATTATCCACTTGAGGGGATTGTAGGGGTTTATATGTCAGAATCTATTTCTTACTCGCATTAAAAAGCTTTTGCTTTTCATCTTTGGACAAGCTTTCATAGCCTTTTTCTGAAATCTTATCTAATATTCTATCAATCTCTTCCTGTTCAGATGCAGAAGAAGAACTACATAAGGATGAATTACCATTTGACTTTTGATTAGATGATATACTCTTTTTGTAGGTCACTTTAAACTTTTACTTTTATTTGAACAGACTTTAAAAAAGACTTAAGATTATAGAAGTTTGAACAGAAGTGATTCTTCCTAAAATAATATTTTATTTAACCGTTGAGTAATAATATATAATTTACAATATATAATCTTTAATTTTTAATATTAAATCAGTTTATTATTACATATGGTGAAGCTACGGATAAACACATAATTATTTTGCGATTAAGATTTTGAACAGAACATTATTTTAATCATCAAACTTTAGAAACATATGATAAAAAATATTCTCATTTAAATTAACCTAGAAAGGAACCTGTCTATAAATAAAGAGTTAGTTTTTAATATGACTTTTTGAATAATCTAGGTAAAAATACTCACACTAATAATATAAGGTTATGTAAATTCACTTAATCTAGATAATTGCCTATAAAAAATTACAAATGTAAATACTCTTAAACAATAGGAAAGCATTCGATCCTCTGTTACTCTACTTTTATAATTACAAACAAAACAACAAGGATCATGAAATACTTCTTCACAGCTTTCTCAGTTATTTGTATTTTTTACTTATTTCCAATCTGTGCACAGAATTATAAAACTCTTAATGAAAAAACTATAAAATGGAGTGAAGGTTCCGGGTGGATAAGTTATGCTAGTCCTGGCAACCAGCTTTACGGATTAGAAATTAGCATAGAAGGTACGGTTATTTTTGACAGCATTGATTATAATTCCTCATTAGTAATCGATGGTTATGAAGAAAATGATGAAGGGATTATCACTGTTGATAGCGGAGATTCACTAACAATAAATGGTGATTTAATTGTTGAGCCTGGAGGTAAAATTATCGTTAAGAAAAATGCAGTTGTTCAGATTAATGGAAACTTATTGAATAAAGGACTTTCCTCATTAGGAACGCCATATGCAGGGGGAGATATAATTAATAATGGAATAATCTTTGTCTCAGGAGATTATTCGCAGCATGCAGGAGCTACGCTAACGAATGGCGATAGTAGTATTTTCACTGTTGAAGGAATAATTGATGAGAATAAAAATTATGATTCAGAAAACTCAACTTTGCCGATTAAACTTAAAAGTTTTACTGGGGTTTTAACAGCTAGTAGCACTATTGAATTGAATTGGGCGACAGCTAAAGAAGAAAACTTTTCCTTTTTCGAAATTCATAGATCAGTAGATAACCATGCTTTTGAAGTCATCGGTTATATAACGGGTACTGGAAACAGTAATACAGAAGTTGAATACAATTTTACAGATGATACCCCTCCATTTGGATTATTGAAATACAGGTTAAAAGCAGTTGATATAGACGATAGTTTTGAGATTTTTCAATCTATAATAATTAAGAATACTTTTAGTAATCAAATAAAAGCTTATCCTAATCCGGTTTCAAATACTACAGATTTAAGGTTATTAGTTCCTGAAAAATTATCAGGTAATATAAACAAAGTAGATTTACAAAGTACTTGTGGTAGAATGCTTTACAGTCAAACTAATTTTGATCCAGCAATTGATAAAATCAATATAAATGGACTGAAGGAAGGAATGTATATTTTAAAAGTAACATATAATGGTGTAACTGATATACTCAGAATTTTCAAAAGTCAATGATATTTAGAACCCTAAGCTAATGAAAAAACCGTGTTCTTTACTTGCTATTTTTTACTCGCATTAAAAAGCTTTTGTTTTTCATCCTTGGACAAGCTTTCATAGCCTTTTTCTGAAATCTTATCTAAAATTCGATCAATCTCTTCCTGTTCAGATGCAGAAGAAGAACTACTTGATGATGAAGTACTACTTGACTTTTGATTAGATGATTTACTCTTTTTGTAAGTCACTTTAATCTTTGGCTTTGATTTGAAAAGATTCTGAAAAAAACCTAAGGTCATTTGAATCCACAGACCGAAGTCCGTCCCTGCCTGAAGACCTCTAACGTAAAGAAAGCCGATTGCAGCACCCCCTAAGTGAGCAATATTACCCCCTGCATTCGGACCAGCAGAATTCAATAAAGATAACACTATGTAAACCGCAACTATGTATTTTATTTTAACTGGTCCTATTAATATCAAATGGAATCTATGATCAGGCAATAAGGTTGCAGATGCTGTTGCCACTGCATAAACTGCAGCTGAAGCTCCTACCATACCAGAGGTGGTTCTGTCTGCAAGAAAAGGTATTAGGTTATAGGCTAAAATAAATACAACCGCTCCTGCCAGTGCTCCTAAAACATATAAGTTGACTAATTTGGCACTACCCAAATATTGAGAAATGAGCATTCCAAACCAATATAAAACCAACATATTCAATAATATATGAAAAAAGCCTGCATGAGAAAATGCATAGGTAATGATGGTCCATGGTCTGTAAATAAATCGACCTAAATCAGGTGGGATAGTAAATTGAGCATCTACTATTGCATATAATTCATTAGTACCAGAAAAAGCTCCTATTACTCTAATTAATCCTAAACCAACAAACACAATGGCGTTGATAATGATTAATTGATTTAATGCATTATTTGGTCGCTTAAAGTTTTGTCTTAATTCATCAAAAAATCCTGCCATCTTATTTAATAAAATCTCTTATTATCTTTCTGCCATACCTTTAACAGAATAAATCCAATTAGCATTCCCCCAAGGTGAGCGTAATGTGCAACATTATCTCCAGGAGCATTCTGTATGCCTGCATATAACTCATATAATCCATAGAAGGTTACAAGGTACTTTGCTTTGATGGGTATTGGTGGAAATAACAAAAACAGTTCTGTATTAGGAAAAAGCATACCAAAAGCTAATAATATCCCAAAAACTGCACCTGAAGCACCAATTAAAGGTACATTTGCCTGAAATCTTACTACTTCCTGAACTCTTTGAATACTCGCATTTAAATACTCCTGGCTGTTCGGGTTTTCACCGAAAGCATCTATGAAATCATACCACTGGCGGTACACATAATTAGCATTATTATTGATGAAAGATACGAAACCTTCATAATTAGGATTATTTATATATTGTTGAGCTGCTGATTCTAATTGTTGCATTTCAATGAAATTTACAACTCCAAATAGCATTCCTGCCCCTATGCCGGTCACCATATAATAGATGAAAAAGCGCTTAGAACCCCAAAACCTTTCCAACATTGGACCGAAGATAAACAAGGCAAACATATTCCCCAGTAAATGACCAAAACCTGAATGTAAAAACATATAGGTTATAAACTGAAAGGGCTTAAAAGACTCTGCAAATATGTAGCGTAATCCAAAAAGGTTGGCTAAATCAAAATTTAGAAGCGATGGGATTAAAAGTAATCCAATATTTATCAGTAAAAGGTTTTTAACAACCGGAGTTAATCTCGCGAACATAAAATAATTTTAAATCAATAAAGTTGATCGACTTATTAAATACTTAATCAACTATAATAAAGTTACCAATATCTAAAAAAGATAATTTTTAATTGAAAAAGCTTCCAATTTTATTCAGGTCAAAAATAATAAAAGTCGAATTACCTGAAGGTGCATAATTAGGGTTTTGACAGGCAAATAATTTATCTATCAATGCATTCATTTCTTCCGCGTTAAGTTTTGCCCCAGCTTTAACAGCTGATCGCTTGGCTAATGATCGAGCAATATTTTCGTTTTTAGATACACTTAAGACATTTTTATTATGCTTAAACTGATCAATCAATCCCTCAAATACAGATTTCACAGAGGTATCGGTTAATTCAGTAGGCGCTCCATTAATCACTACCGTATCCTTACCAAAGGAAGTAATTACAAAACCTAAGGCTTTTAATTCCTCCTCCATATCCATTACTAAGGCATAATCTGAAGCAGACAATTGTAGTTGCTCTGGAAAAAGAAATTGCTGTGAACTTCCATCATTATTTTTCAAGTGTTGATTAAACTTCTCAAATAATATTCTTTCGTGAGCAGCTTGCTGGTCAACCAACATTAAACCCGACTTTACTTGAGTTGCAATGTATTTATTATGAATCTGAAAAATGCTGGTTTTACTATCTCCCCATTCCTGATTTGGGCTTACGGCTTTTACCTCTTCATTAATAGAACTTCCAAAAGTCAGTGATTGCTGACTCTCATCTATCACTTCTTTTTGATCCTCTTCCTTACTTATTTTATCACTTAATTCTTGAAAATTAGATAGGATTTTATCCCATTCACTATCGCTATCCTTCGACTTAAATTTTTGATAATTTGATGACTTTGTTGAAAATTCATCTACCCTACTTCTTCTTGGTGCATTAAAACTAAAATTCACATCACTATCAAAATCCAAAGCAGGTGCAACATTGTGAGCACCTAATGCCTGACGGATAGCAGCAGCTAATATTCCATACACCATACGCTCATCATCAAATTTAATTTCAGTTTTGGTAGGATGGACATTCACATCAATCTTTTTAGGATCAATTTCCAAACACAATACGTAGAATGGATGAGCATCATTTGCTAATAAGCCTTCAAAGCCGTTTACGACTGCATGATGTAAATAGCCACTTTTTATATATCGATTATTGACAAAGAAAAACTGCTCACCTCTGGTCTTTTTAGCATACTCAGGTTTTCCTATATAGCCATAAATTTTAAGCTGGTCTGTAGTTTCTTCACAAGCTACCAACTGCTCTTGATAGTTTTTGCCAAATAAACCGACTATTCGTTGGCTTAATTTTCCTGCATTTAACTGATAAACATCGGTAACATTTTGATGAAGACTAAAAGCCACTTGAGGATTAGCTAATGCCACCCTTTGAAATTCATCAATAATATGACGCATTTCTACAGGGTTAGATTTTAGGAAATTTCTTCGTGCCGGGACATTATAAAACAAATTCTTAACGGAAATCGAAGTTCCACCAGTATAGGCAGTATGGGTCTGCTTTTTTACTTCAGAGGCCTCAACTTCTAACAAAACCCCTAGCTCTGCATCCTCCTTTTTAGTTTTTAGCTCAACTTGAGAAACTGCAGCAATAGAGGCCATAGCTTCACCTCTAAACCCCATCGTTTTGAGTTCAAATAGATCTTCGGATTTACGAATTTTTGAGGTAGCATGTCTTTCAAAACACATTCTGGCATCCGTTTCAGACATACCTATTCCATCATCAATTACTTGAATTAATTGTTTCCCTGCATCTTTTACAACTAATTTAATTTTCTTACTTCCAGCATCAATTGAATTTTCCAAAAGCTCCTTCACTACAGAAGCTGGTCTTTGGACTACTTCACCTGCTGCGATCTGATTGGCAATTGCATCAGGTAGTAATTGTATAATATCAGACATTTAAAAAATTAACTTCTTCGTTTTCTTAATATGATGTATAATGGGATTAGGAGAAAAAGTGCGAAATATACATTCGCTCCATACATTAGATACCCTCCTATTGATAATCCTACAATTACAATCATTAATAATTGAAACAAATCAGCAGATCGGTTTGAACTTCTCCTATTCCTGTATGCTTCTCTAATACTTTCTACAGAACCGCCATTACTTTCATTTTTTATTTCCTGTCGAATTCTAGCTGTTCTCTTATCTAGATCTTCTTTTACGGGATCGTAATATCTTGGCTGGATTTCAAATCTTTGATGGCGTGGAAGCCTAAAAATGGATGGAAATTTCATAATTATTCAATTTAAGTCTGATAAATTAAGAACTAAGATGTTTATATGTAAGTTAAATTTAAATTCTATTGAAATGATTCCAAATTAATTCAACAAATTAGCGTAGTAAAGAATAATTAATCTTTACATAACAAACTTAGCGCTTATTTAGCTTTTATCATAAAATCAAAACTGCCTCATGATTAAAAAAGTTTTATACCTTCTTTTTCTTTCGAGTTTAAGTGTTTTAAACACAACGCTATCGCAAACTAAATCTTATCCTAATTGGGTGAATCAAACCTATAAGGATATGACTTTAGATGAAAAGATAGGTCAACTTTTTATGGTTGCGGCTTATTCCAATAAAGATGCTCAGCATGTGGAAGACTTAGCGATTTTGATAGAGAATTATAATATAGGAGGCTTAATATTTTTTCAGGGCGGACCAGGCAGAGAAATTGATATTACGAATTATTTACAATCAAAATCAAAAATACCTTTATGGATCGGGATGGATGCAGAATGGGGATTAGGCATGCGGTTAGACAGCACCATGAATTTCCCAAAGCAAATGACATTAGGCGCTATTCAGAATAACGATTTGATATATAAAATGGGTGCTGAAATTGCTCGTCAAGCTAAATTAATTGGTGTACATGTCAATTTCGCACCAGTTGTAGATGTCAATAATAATATCAAAAATCCTGTGATAGGTTATCGTTCCTTTGGTGAAGACAAGGAGAATGTAGCTCAAAAAGGAGTGGCATACATGAAAGGAATGCAGAATAATGGATTGCTAGCAAATGCTAAACACTTCCCTGGTCATGGTGATACTGATTCTGATTCTCATATGACCCTTCC
Organism: Marivirga arenosa; assembly: GCF_030503875.2. Taxonomy (NCBI): domain Bacteria; kingdom Pseudomonadati; phylum Bacteroidota; class Cytophagia; order Cytophagales; family Marivirgaceae; genus Marivirga; species Marivirga arenosa. The sequence goes on from NZ_CP129968.2 coordinate 3,329,601, forward strand.
AGTAATCCGCCATTCTAAAGAAAGATTAGATGAAATTGAATTATACCCTTTCAAAAAATTAATTGAGAATAATGTAAATAGCATGATGGTGGCGCATCTACATATTCCTGCTTATGATAACACGCCTAACAAAGCAACCACTTTATCTAAAAATGTGGTTACAGATTTACTTAAAACCAAATTAGGTTTCGATGGACTAATTTTTACCGATGCCCTTAATATGAAAGGAGTTAGTAATTTTTATGAACCAGGAGAAACAGATTTACTTGCTTTTAAAGCAGGAAATGATGTTTTATTGTTTCCGATGAATGTGCCCAATGCAGTTAAAATGATTAAAACTGCTATTAAAAATAAAGAAATTACGGAAGACAGATTAGAAGAGAGTGTAAAGAAAATTCTAAATGCAAAATATAAACTAGGACTAAATGAAGGTTTTAAAAAACTAGATAAGGAAAATATTTTTGAAAAACTGCATACTACTGAAGCACATAGCTTGAATGAAAAGCTGTACGCTGAGGCTGCAACATTAGTGAAAAATAAAAAGAACTTTATCCCAATTCATATACTGGACACCACCACTTTCGCCTCACTTTCTTTAAGAGGAGAAAAGAATAGCACTTTTCAGAAATTCTTAAATAAATATGCCGATTTCACTCATTATGATCTCCCAAAAGGAAATTATGATCTTGGCGATTACACTCGATTAATGGATCAATTGAGCCAATATGAAACGGTAGTAGTAGGATTACATAACATGAATAATTCTCCATCGAAACGATTTGGGCTGAAATCTGAGGACTTATTATTCCTTCAAAATTTATCTGAAAAATCAAATGTAATCATTACTGTATTTGGAAATGCTTACAGCTTAAAATACTTACAAAATTTCGAGCAAGTTTTATTAATGTATGAAGACAATGATTATACACAAAAACTAGCACCACAAATGCTTTTTGGAGCAAAAGCTATTAAAGGAAAACTGCCTATCAGTATTTCAAATGACATTAAGGTAGGAACCGGTATTATCACTAAACCTTATGATAGATTTGGTTACAGCAATCCGCTCGATGTGGGCATGGACCCTAAAATACTTTCAGAAATTGATGCTATTGCGCAAGAAGCAATTGATACAGAAGCTACACCAGGTTGCCAAATTTTAGTAGCCAAAGATGGCCAAATCATTTACGAGAAAGATTTTGGTTTTCAAACCTATCATAAATTTTCTGAGGTGAAAGAAGAAACCATTTATGACTTAGCCTCCATCACAAAAGTTGCTGCTACACTTCAAAGCATTATGTTTTTATATGATAGAGGTATAATCGATCTAGATGAGAAAATAGTAAAATATCTTCCTGAGCTTAAAGGCAGTAATAAGCAAAACATGACTTTGCGGAATATATTAACGCATCAGGCAGGTTTAGTGCCTTACGTTCCATTTTGGAAGCAAACACACGATTTGTTTGGTTTAAAAACACCGCTTTACCAGAATTATGAAGCTTCTCTTTATCCTAACCAATTAGCTTCTGGGCTATATGGTCATCAAGTTTTAGGGGATTCCATTTGGCAATGGGTAATTGATTCAGAATTATTAGAAAAGCCTAAGTGGAAAAAAAGATACGATTATCGCTATTCTGATATGGGCTACTACATTATGCAAAAAATCAGCGAACGCATGATGAATATGAATTATGAAGAATTTCTGTATGAAAACTTCTATAAACCATTAGGTATGAAAACGATGGGATTCTTACCCTTATGCAGATTTCCAGAAACACAAATTGCTCCTACAGAAAATGACTTACTATTCAGGAATGATTTAATAAAAGGCTGGGTACATGATCAAGGTGCCGCCATGGTGGGTGGAGTTGCAGGACATGCTGGTTTATTCAGCAATGCCAAAGACTTAGCCATATTAATGCAAATGAACCTATGGGATGGGTCTTATGGTGGAGTCCGATATTTTAGTAAGGGAACAGTTCCCTATTTCACCAAAAAGCAATTTGATGAAAATAGAAGAGGCTTAGGCTGGGATAAACCAGTAGAAGAAGATGGCCCTTCTCCTACTTCACATTACGCATCTTCCTTAACTTTTGGCCATACTGGCTTTACTGGAACCGCAGCATGGGCTGATCCTGAATTTGGATTGGTTTTTATTTTCTTATCTAATAGAATATACCCTGATGCATCAAATAGAAAGTTAATAACCTCTAACATCAGAACTCGAATAATGGATGTGATTTACCAATCAATTTTTGAATACGAATCGCAGCATGAAGAATACGTAAACTAAGTTACAAGCAATAATATACTTGATTGGTATTTTTGATTTTTTAAACATATTGAGTGAGCCTTACGTTTTAGCTTTCATCAATAAAAAATTATTACTTAATAGAGAATAAATGAATATTGGAATAGTGTGTTATCCTACCTTTGGGGGGAGTGGGGTTGTAGCAACAGAATTAGGAAAAGCTTTAGCAAAAAACGGACATAATGTTCATTTCATCACCTATTCACAACCTACCAGATTAGATTTTTTTAATCAAAATTTATTCTACCATGAAGTAGATATTAGAACTTATCCTTTATTTCAATATCCACCCTATGAGCTTGCCTTAGCCAGTAAAATGGTTGATGTAGTGGAACATGAAAATCTGGACTTATTGCATGTGCATTACGCCATACCTCATGCCTCAGCAGCTTTCATGGCAAAGCAGATATTAAAAGAAAAAAATATTAATATACCTGTAGTTACCACACTACACGGTACTGACATCACTCTAGTAGGTAAAGATCCTTCTTATGAACCTGTAGTAACCTTTAGTATTAATAAATCTGATGGCGTTACTGCAGTATCAGAAGACTTGAAAAAAGACACTTTGGAACATTTTGATATCTATCAACATATTGAAGTTATACCAAATTTCATCGATTTAAGCAGATTTAAAAGACAAAAGAAAGAGCATTTTAAAACGGCTATTTGTCCTAATGGAGAAAAATTAATGGTACATACTTCGAATTTCCGAAAAGTAAAGAGAGTTGAAGATGTTATCCATGTTTTCAATAATGTGAGGAAAATTATACCTGCAAAACTCCTTTTAGTTGGAGATGGGCCTGAAAGAATAAAAATGGAAAAGCTATGCCGTGAATTGGGAACATGTGAGGATATAAGGTTTTTAGGGAAATTGGAGGCAGTTGAAGAAGTATTATCGGTTAGTGACTTATTCTTAATGCCTTCTGAAAAAGAAAGTTTTGGATTAGCTGCCTTAGAAGCAATGGCATGTGAAGTTCCAGTATTGTCTTCAAATGCTGGCGGTATTCCTGAGTTAAATATAAATGGTGTTACTGGCTTTACTTGTAATGTTGGTGATGTGAAAGATATGACTGAAAAAGCATTGTATATACTTGCAGATGAGCATTTGGATACATTTAAGAAAGCTGCCCTTGAAAGAGCCAAAGAATTTGACATCAGCAATATCTTACCATTATATGAAAACTTCTACGATAAAATTTTGAAGACAGAACCAGCCTAGAAATTTTCTATCCAATTATATAGAACAATTAAGTAGTTTGATCGTTTCAATTTCATATTTAACCGAAAACATACTTTTTAACACTGTCACTTTTATTGGATATGGAAATAGCACAAGACAAAAACATAAAGGGCTCTGGTACAAAAAGATTATTTAACAACCCTATTTTAGAAAAACTATCAAGAAGTCATTTTTCAATTCCACTGAGCATTTTAGCGATAATCTCTACCTATCTTGCTTACTTAGCATTAACTTATTTCAATATTGAATTAGCCAATTTTCTTACCTTATTTTTTATTGGTTTTTTTAGTTGGACTTTAGGTGAATATCTCATTCATAGGTTTGTGTTCCATATGGATGACGACAAAAGATGGAAAAGGTGGATAACCTATACCTTTCATGGAATACATCATGACTATCCGAAAGATAAAGATAGGATAGTGATGCCCCCTGCTGGTGCCATTCTTATCAGTAGTATAATTTTTGGTGCCTTCTGGTTGGTAATAAAGGAATACGCTTTTGCATTCGTGCCAGGCTTCCTAATTGGATATTTATTATATGCCTTTATTCATTATGCAATTCATGCATACCAACCACCCAAAAACTTTTTAAGATGGTTATGGATTTATCATAGCATCCATCATTACAAACACCCAGATAAATATTTTGGAGTTTCTTCTCCTATTTGGGATTTTGTATTTAATACAATTCCTAAGAAAAAGTAGAAATGTCTTCTATTAGCATTTTAGGTTGTGGTTGGCTTGGATTAGCCTTAGCTGAAGAACTTATCAAAAGAGGTTTTAAGGTAAAAGGAAGTACAACCACAACTGAAAAAATATCACAGTTACAATCCAAAGGAATTGAGGCTTATGAAATTGAATTACCAAATAATAAATTTGATAAAAGCTTTTTCGCTACAGATTATTTAATAATTGACATCCCTCCCAAAAGCTCAAAAGCGGGTGTAAATCATCACTTTGAAAGTATTAAAAGCATTATTCCCTACATAAAAAACGATCAAAAAATAATATATATAAGTTCAACCTCTGTTTACCCTGATGTTGATCACCCTATAAACGAAGATCATGAATTAGATAAAAATTCAGATAGAGCCAATGCTTTAATACAAGTAGAACAACTACTCCTCAACACTTTCTATGATCGCTTAACCATTATAAGATCTGGAGGATTATTAGGCTATGATAGAATACCTGGCAAATATTTCGCGGGTAAAAAAGTAAACCAATACGATCAAAAAGTAAATTATTTACACAGAGATGATGCTGTTGGAATAATAATAACTGTGATAGATAAAAAAGCCTGGGGCTGCATTTTGAATGCCGTTGCTCCACAGCATCCAACTCGGAAGGAAGTTTACTTAAAAAATGCAGATGATTATAGCTTTGAATATCCCATATTTGAAAATACACCTCAAGAATTAACTAACAGAATAATTGAAAACTCTAAAATTGAACAAATCTTATATTATTCATTCATTTACCCTGACCCTCTACACTTTTTTTATATTAATTAAAGAAATCACTTCCATTAATTTTTATATTTTAGTATCATTCGAAAGTATTTTCAAAAACTATGTGTACACTTACCTATTTACCACTTTCGGAAGAGCAATATATTCTCACCACAAATAGAGATGAAAGTCCTGAACGAGGTCAAGCAGGTTTCCCCTCTTATCATCATGTTGAAGGGAAAAACATCATATATCCAGCTGATCCTAAGGCAGGTGGTACATGGATTGCAACTTCTGATAATGGAATTAGTGTATGCTTATTAAATGGTGCAAATGAACCACATGAGTTCAATCCTCCGTACAGAATGAGTAGAGGAAAAGTGGTAATTGAAGCCATTGAGTGTATAAAACCAGACGAGTTTTTTAAGAATTATGATTTCTCAGGTATTGAACCCTTCACAATGGTGGTTCTTTTCCATGATCCTCAATTGAAAATACTTGAATTCAAATGGGATGGTAATAATACATCTCTTGAAGAAAAGGATGTAAGCAAACCTCAAATATGGGCTTCTGCTCAGCTTTACACTCAACAGGCTATTAACAATAGAAAAGAATGGTTTGCAAAATGGTTAAAAGAGAATCAGAATTTCACTGTTGAAGCTATTAGAGATTTCCATAGAAATGCAGGTTCTGGTGATTTAGAAAATGATATGGTAATGGACCGGGGTAAAGTAAAAACAGTAAGCATTACCAGTATTTATTCTTTAAAAGGTGTGATTAATATGGCACACAAAAATTTATTAAATGAAAAATATCAAGAAATCACATTATCTCAACACGTAAACCAAGAGTTTTCACATCATATTCTATAGCTCAGGCTACTACCAGAAAATTTTAATTCCAATTCTTTTACAATTTTCAAGCTTATCAAGTAACATTCATCTTCTCCTTTTAGTTAAGGAAAGATATGTTAGGTTACCGATTCACTAAATATTTAGCCCACAAAGATTTATCAGACACAACCTTTGATCAATTATTCAATGTATTCAATGAATTATTGATCATAACTGGAGGTGATGTAAGTGAAGCTTTGAGCTGGCTTACTAATATTGATAAACAATATAATATCACAGATGACAAATATGGTCTTGGTGATTTTATAGAAGACCTGAAAAAGAAAGGGTTTATATCTGATAAGACACCCGATGGGTCGTTTGAAATTACAGCAAAGACCGAACAAACTATCAGAAAAAGTGCATTAGAAGAAATATTTGGTAAACTTAAAAAATCTGGAAAGGGAGAGCATAAAACTAACTTTACAGGATTAGGAGAAGAGCCAGGTACTGACAGGAGGAATTATGAATTTGGTGATCTTTTACATCAAATTTCAATGACCGATTCTTTGCGAAATGCTCAAATTAATCATGGTCTTGGAGATTTTCAACTAACAGAAGATGATCTTGAAATAGTAGATAGTGAATACAAAACGCAGACTTCTACAGTCTTAATGATTGATATTTCACATTCTATGATTTTATACGGAGAAGACCGTATTACGCCTGCTAAAAAGGTGGCTATGGCATTGGCTGAGCTTATCACTAAGAAGTATAAAAAAGACACACTAGATATTATCGTATTTGGAAATGACGCTTGGCAAATACAAATAAAAGATTTGCCTTACCTTCAGGTTGGGCCTTATCACACTAATACGATTGCTGGCTTGGAATTGGCCATGGACTTACTAAGAAGACGAAAAAATAAAAATAAACAAATTTTCATGATTACGGATGGGAAACCTACCTGCATGAAACAAGGTATTAAATACTATAAAAATAGCTTTGGATTGGATCCTAAAATCCTTAATAAAACCTTGAATTTAGGAGCTCAATGCAGAAGATTGAATATTCCAATTACAACCTTTATGATTGCCTCTGATCCTTATCTACAAGAATTTGTAAAAGAATTCACAAGTGTAAATAACGGAAATGCTTATTACAGTAGTTTACAAGGATTAGGAAACTTAGTATTTGAAGATTATAAAAGAAATAGAAAAAAACGATACTGAAAACAATTTTATGAGCTACGAAAAACTCTTATCATCAGATAAATTAAAAATTACCACTCTTAAAGATTTAATGCAAAGTGGGTATCAACCAAAGTCAGTTAAGGAAGAGCTCAGAGATAACCTCATAAAGAAAATGAGGGCTGGAGAAAATGTTTTTGAAGGCATTTGGGGATATGAGGATACAGTTATCCCTGATATTCAAAGAGCAATACTATCTCGTCATAACATTAATTTATTGGGTTTAAGAGGTCAGGCCAAAACTAGAATAGCCAGGATGATGACCTTATTGCTAGATGAATATATACCTGTATTAAAAGGATCAGAGCTTAATGATGACCCTATGCAGCCATTATCCCGTCAAGCAAAAGACATACTAGAGGAAAAAAGAAATGATGCTGAGGTAATATGGATGCATAGAGAAGAAAGATATACAGAAAAACTCGCTACTCCAGATGTATCGGTAGCAGATTTGATTGGTGACGTAGATCCTATTAAAGCAGCAACATTAAAATTACCCTATTCAGATGAAAGAGTAATCCATTATGGATTAATCCCACGCTCTCACAGAGGTATATTTGTGATCAATGAGTTACCGGATTTACAAGCAAGAATTCAAGTAGCTTTATTTAATATATTACAGGAAGGAGACATCCAAATAAGAGGGTTCAAGTTACGTTTACCATTGGATTTACAGTTTGTGTTTACTGCAAACCCAGAAGACTATACGAATAGAGGAAGTATAATTACACCTTTAAAAGATAGAATAGATGCACAAATTATAACGCATTATCCTGAATCAATTGCCATTGGTAAGAAAATCACTTCTCAAGAAGCAGCTATAAAAGAGGTTCAGGATGAAACAGTAGAGCTAAATGATTTATCAAAAGACTTAATTGAACAGATTGCAATAGAAGCTAGAAATAGTGAGTATATAGATGAAAAAAGTGGTGTATCAGCAAGGCTTACAATCTCTGCTTACGAAAGTTTAGTAAGTGCCGCAGAAAGAAGGTCATTGATCAATAATGAGAAAAAAGTTTATGTTCGCATGTCTGACTTCACAGGAGTTGTTCCTGCAATAACGGGTAAAGTTGAGCTAGTATATGAAGGAGAACAAGAAGGGCCTGGTATTGTAGCTCAAACATTAGTAGGCAAAGCGATACGATCTCAATTTGATCATTATTTCCCGAATCCTGAAGAATTAAGAAAAGATAGAGAGAAGAAAAACCCATACAGACCCATCAGCAAATGGTTTAATGATGGAGAAAAAATAGACCTTCTTCATGATGACAATGAAAAAGAATACAGAAAAAAACTGGATAAGGTTCCAGGCTTAAAAGATTTAGTAAAAGAACATCATAAAAAGCTGAATGAAAAAGAAACTTACTTTATGATGGAATTTGCACTTCATGGAATGGCTGAATACAGTTTATTGAGTAAACATGCCTTGGCAAAAGGACATAGTTTTAAAGACCTGTTAAGCAGCATGTTAAACTTTGAAGAATCAGATGAAAATGAGGATGATTTTTAATTATAAATTGTATATTTGATAGGAACCATCAATTTATAATCTAATTGAAAATTGCTGAAGACCTTATTGGGGGAATAAAGGAACTATTAGCTGATGCTCATAAATTATCAAAACAGAATATACCTTTAGCGATAAGCATCACTGAGAAAGCGCTTTTCAAATCCCAAAAAATCAAAGAAAAAAACATCATTCATGCAGATGCATTGAATCAATTATCCTTGTTGCAGAGAAAAAACAAGGAATATGCAACCGCTAGGTCTTTAGCAGAAAGAGCTCAAGCCATTTCTATAAATATAGATTATGATAGAGGAAGAGGTGATGCATGTTATAATTTAGGGACTATATTTAAAGCCCAAGGTAAGTTTAGCGATGCATTGCCTCATTTTATTGAAGCGATCAATCATTACGAAAGCATCCAAAACAAAAATTTCCACTCAAAATCCCTATGCCTTTTAGGTAACATTTATGAAAAGTTTCAAGATTTCAAAAATGCTAAAATCGCTTATGAAAAAGCTTTAGATGAGGCAGAGGCGCTTAAAAATGAAAATCTGATTAGCGATATTTATTTAAATCTAGCAAGTGTAAATCTTAAAATTGATAGAATAAGTAAGGCTTCCTATTTGATAGAAAAATCAATAAAGCTAAAAGCTAAATTAGATCAGAAAGAGAAGCTCGCTAATGCACATTATGTAGCAGGAAAAATCAAATCAAAATCAGGCGATCTTAAAACAGCCGAAGAATATTTTAAAACAGCTATTTCTTTATATTCTGAAGGCGATTTTAAGGATGGCTTGGTGGAGTGTATGGAAAAACTTGGAGGGGTTTACATACAAGAAGAAAAAATTAAAGAGGCCATTTTGCTTTTAGAAGATGCGGCTGAAATTGCAGAGAAGATGGATTTAAAGAATAGTCTATTTAAATGCCACCATTTATTGTTCAGATGCTTCAAATCCATTAATACCTCCAAAGCGCTATTTCACTTAGAAGAATATGTACGATTAAAAGAGGAAACCAATCAACTATATATTCAAAATCTTGTAAATGGTTATGAAATTATCTCCCAACTAGAAGATTTAGAAAAAGAATCGGAAATCGAGCAAGAACGTGCTTCTATTATTGAGAAGAAAAACACTGAATTAGATTCTTTTTTTTATCGCGTTTCACATGATTTAAAAGGCCCTATAGCTTCTTTATTGGGCTTAAGCGATTTAGCAGATAAGGATATCAAAGACGCAGAAGCACGTCAATATTTCAAAATGTACGATCATCAAATCAGAAGATTGAATATGATCGTGATGGAACTCATTAATATTACCGAATTAAATTATAAGGACATAAAGCTGACTCTAATAAATTTCTATGAAATTGTTGATAATTGCATCTCAGCCTATACTTACCTGCCTAATTACTCAAAAATTAGCTTTTCAATAGATATTGAAAGTAATCTATCCTTTAAATCAGAATGGTATATCATTAATACAATCCTTCAAAACCTAATTGAAAATAGCATAAAATATATTGATGCTGAAAAAGACCAGCCGCGAGTGGAAATTTCAATTTTCAAGAAAAAAGAGCTTATAAATATTAAAGTAAGTGATAATGGAGAAGGAATAGATGAAAAATACCATAGTAAAATATTTGATATGTTCTATAGAGCAAGTGAAAACGCAAGTGGTACTGGCTTAGGTTTATTCATTATGAAGAGAGCTATAGAACGTCTCAAAGGAGAAGTGTCAGTAGAAAGTGAAAAGAATGTAGGCTCTACATTTCTTGTAAAAATTCCAATTACACATTAAAATTTATACATTTAACGTTTATTAATTTATCTTTTTAACGTCTTTTATGGAATCACTCTTGACTGTCGATGGGATTATTAGTCTTTTGTCTTTAACCCTGATGGAAATTGTTTTAGGTATAGATAATATCATATTTATATCCATTTTATGTAATCGACTTCCTGAAAGCCAACAGTCAAAGGCTCGAAATTTAGGGCTGTTTTTAGCCCTAATCATGCGAATTGGATTATTATTTGCCGTTACTTGGTTAGTTGGACTAAAAGAGCCATTTCTAAGTGTATTTGATTTCGATTTAACCTATAGAGATGCCATCTTAATGGCAGGTGGTTTGTTTTTAATATACAAGAGTACAACCGAAATCCATGATAAACTTGAAGGAGAAGAAACTGATGTGAAAAATTCACAAAAGATAAGTGGCTTTACATCCGTTATCTTTCAAATCATTTTACTTGATATCGTTTTTTCATTTGATTCTATTTTAACTGCAGTAGGATTGGTGGATAACGTTGCCATTATGATAGTAGCTGTAATTATCAGTATAGGTATTATGATATTAGCCGCAGGCAAAATTAGCAGTTTTGTAAATAAACATCCAACAGTTAAAATGCTAGCTTTATCCTTCTTACTGCTAATTGGGGTTTTATTATTAGTAGAAGGTTTCCATGTACATGTACCAAAAGGATATATATATTTCGCAATATTCTTCTCATTATTGGTTGAAGTATTAAATATGAGGATGAGAAAAAAAACAAAACCAGTGCATCTAAAAGAAAAATTCAAGGAGTAAAAGAATTTTGCCTAGTCGAAAGCTTATGTTACCTTAGCATAATTATTAAGGGGTGCCACATGATAACGGGCTGAGAACATACCCTGGACCTGATCCTGATAATGCAGGCGTAGGAATTAATGTTATTCAAATGGAAATTTTACAAGAACTTTATAAAGGCCTACTCAATATGGGATGGCTTGAAGGACTAGGTGTATTCTTTGGAATACTCTATATCTATTTTGCTGCTAAAGAAATGATTTGGTGTTGGTATGCTAGTCTGATTAGTGTTAGCATTTATTTGATAATATGCTACCAAGTACAGCTTTACGCAGAAATGGGTTTAAATGTGTACTATTTAGGCGCCACAATATATGGATGGTGGCACTGGCGTAATCCTAGTGAAAATAAAAAAGAGTTACCGATCTCTAAAATGAAATTGAAGGAACATATTTTATTTATTTTAGTCGGATTTACATTTACCTTCGGATTAGGATATTTTCTTATTGAAAATACAGATGCTCAACTCCCCTATCTAGATTCATTTACTACTGTTTTTGCAGTGCTTACCACTCTCTTAGTTACGCGTAAAGTCCTTGAAAACTGGATTTATTGGGTATTTATTGATACTGTAGCCATTTACATTTATTTTCAGAGAGAATTATATTTGACTTCCTTATTAATGGCCGCATACGTAATTATAGCAGCAGTCGGCTATTTGAATTGGCTTAAGCTTTACCGTACAAAATACGCATGAAAAAAATTGCCATAATAGGACCAGAAAGTACCGGAAAAAGTACGATTACAGCCCAATTGGCTAGATATTACAATGAACCATTTGTAGAAGAATTTGGAAGGAAATACCTAGAAAAAACCAATGGAACGTATAATCGAGAGGATTTATTAGCCATTACTAAAGGTATGATTGAATCAGAAAAATCTCTTGAGAAAAAAGCAACTAATTTTCTTTTTTGTGATACTGATTTAATTATGATGAAGGTATGGTATGAGGTTAAATATGGTGAGTGTCATCCTTTGGTCTTAGACCGATTGGATTCTAAACCTTATGATCATTATTTATTATGCTATCCCGATCTCCCCTGGGAAGATGATCCCTTGAGAGAAAACCCTAATATGAGAGAAGAGCTTTTTGAAAGATATTTAAAAGAATTAAACCTCTATAATTTTCCTTTCAGTATTGTGAAAGGAAAGATTAACCGATTTATGATTGCTGCAAATGAAATTGAAAGACTAAAGAATGATAATTAATTTTTGCAAAGCATAAAAATCCGTCTTATCATTGCAGAATCAATGAGGGGTGCCTTAATATAACGGGCTGAGAGTATACCCTTGACCTGATCTCGGTAATTCGAGCGTAGGAATTTTGAACTTTAATTTACATACAATGGAACTAATAAGACTAGCATTGGATTGGACTCCTAACACCAATCATACTGGCTTTTTTGTAGCTCAAGCAAAAGGTTTTTATGATGAAATAGGAATAAAAGTGGAGATCCGTTCTCCGGAATTAGATAATTACTCCAAGACTCCTGCAAAATTAGTAGAGAAAAAATCAGTTGAACTTGGCATAGCTCCTTCAGAATCGGTTATTAGTTACCAAACTTTAAAAAACAAGCCAAATTTGACAGCCATAGCAGCCATCCTGCAAAAAGATGCAAGCGCGATTGTGAGCTTAGCTGAAGGAAGTATTCAAAATATTAAAGATTTGGATCAGCAAACCTATGCTTCCTATAATGCTCGTTTTGAAGACCATATAGTAGAAGCAATGATTAGGAAAGATGGTGGCAAAGGGGAATTCAATAAAAGTACTCCTGATAAATTAGGGATCTGGGATACATTATTAGAGGGCAATGCGGATGCAACATGGGTATTCATGCCATGGGAAGGCATCCTAGCTAAAAATAACGGAATAAAATTAAATGAATTCCAACTTGATGAATACAACATTCCTTATGGATACTCTCCTATTTTGATTGCCCATCCTGAAACTCTAAATGAAAAAGAAGAACCGATTTCTAAGTTTTTAAAAGCTTCTGCAAAAGGATTTCATTTTACCCAAAATTATCCTGAAGATGCTGTTAAAATACTAGCTGCTTCAGGAGAACAAGAAGAGCTGAAGGATGAAGAGTTTTTATTAGAAAGTCAAAAGGCAATCAATCCATATTATACCGATGAAAATGATGATTGGGGTCTAATGCAAGATAGTAGATGGAAAGATTTCGTAGATTGGATAAAATCTGAAAAACTAATTGATAAAGAAACTTTATCTAATCACAAATCATTATACACGAATAAGTACTTATAAAATATTACTCTTTTGAGTAGGGGTGCCTTAATACAACGGGCTGAGATTATACCCAATGAACCTGATGCTGGTAATGCAGTCGCAGGGATTTTGGTTAAGGAAAATGAAGGAAGTAGTTACCCCGCTTCCGCAAGTTTCACTAACAATTATTTAATTTATCAACATGTTACATTTAGTCAAAAAAGCAATTTTAATTGCTACAGCAGTTTTATTGCCAATGACAGTTTTTAGTCAGCACACAATCAAAGGAACTGTAAAATCGGAAGGAGAAAATGAACCTTTAATTGGAGCCAATGTGATGCTATTGCCAATCTCCAAAGGAAATACCACCAATCAAAATGGAAAATTTGAAATCAATAATATTCCAAATGGTGACTACACCCTGAAAGTTAGCTATGTCGGCTATAAAACGCTCGAAAAAAGCATAACTATTAATGAGAACAGAACTTTTGAATTTCAACTTGAATCAGATAAGGTATTATCTGAAGAAGTAGTAGTAAGTGCTATACGTGCAGACAAACTTGCTCCTATCACACAAACAACTTTAAATAAAAAGGAAATCAATTCTGTGTTTAATGGGCAAGATGGGGCTTTTGTATTAGAACAATTATCTCCTTCTATACAGGTAAACTCAGATGCTGGAACTCGTTTCACCAATTATGGCAGCATGCGATTAAGAGGAATTGACCAAAAAAGAATTAACATTACGCTAAACGGAGTACCTCTAAATGACATGATGGATCAGGGGGTTTTCTTTTCAAATTTCACGGATATCACTAGGAGCATGGAAAGTGTGCAAATACAAAGAGGAGTTGGAACAAGTACTAATGGAACAGCCTCTTACGCAGGTTCCATCGGCTATGAATCCGAAAAAATTAATACCGAAAAACCTGAAGCAACCGTTACTTTACTAGCTGGGTCGTTCAATACTTGGCAAGGAACAGCAGAAGCTAAAACAGGATTGATGGATAATAACACAGCCTTTTATACAAGGTTAAGCAGAACTTACAGCGATGGGTACAGAGATCATTCCGGAAGTGATGCCTATTCTTTCTTTTTCAGCGGAGGATGGTTTGGTGAAAAGGATATTATAAAGATCAATGGATTCAACGGGAGAACTAAAAATGATTTGGCTTACTCTCCTGTTCCTGAATCTTTAATTGAAGAAGATCCGAAAACGAATATTAATAACCCCAATGATATTGATGATTTTGGTCAATCATTATTACAATTAGAGCACACTCATTTTTTCGGTGATAATTCCACATTAACTTCTTCTGCCTATTATGGTGGAGCTGGCGGAGATTTTCCCTTTACATATAATGTGGATAGTGTTACTCTACAAAGCATTAACTACCCGCTTTTTAATGACCATTTTGGAGTAATGAGTTACTTCAATCAAAAATTCACAGATTTTGAATGGACAACTGGTGTTCATGCTTATCGCTTTAAAAGGGAAAATATTGAGCAATTGGTACCTAATTTCAGTAATCCTTATTATCAAGACCAATCAACAAAAGACGAAATAAGTGGTTTTATAAAGGGAACTTACAGAATTGGAAAATTTAGCCTTTTGGCAGATGTACAAGCTCGTTATGTCACCCTGGAAATGATTCCTGACACTGATTTTCTAGGGGAAAATAGAAGCATTCCTACTTACGACTGGACTTTTATCAATCCTAAAATAGGTGTTACCTATGAAATTAATAGCACTTTAAATACTTATGCATCATTTGGTCGTTCAGGCAGAGAACCTACAAGAAGTAATTACTTAGGCGACACTCAGATAAATGAAGGAAATATTGACAGTTTACAAAATCAGGGCTTTGTGAAACCAGAATTTGTAAATGATTTTGAAGCTGGGATTCGTTACAATACGCAAACAGCGAAATTCAATTTCAATGCCTTTTATATGGATTTTGAAAACGAAATTGCTCCAATTGGTGAATTCATCCCTCAATATTTTATCCAACTTTATGAAAACCAAGCAGCTTCCTTCAGAAGAGGAGTTGAGTTCGATTGGCAATTCATACCGTTGGAAAACTTTATATTTTCAGGTAATGCTACTTATATGCAAAGTATCATCAGTGAATATCGACCAGAGGGCAGCAATGAAGTTTTTGAAGATATCAAAACACCTTATAGTCCAGAATATTTTGTGAATGCCCAAATTCAATATCAACCCATTGAACAATTTGGTTTAAGCTTTCACACTAGATTTGTGGGAATGAGTTTTAGTGAATTAACCAATAACGAGAATTTTGTGCTACCGAGCTATTCAGTCGCAAATGTAAAGTTGTTTTCTAATTTATCTGAAAACTATCGGGTAGAATTAGAACTCAATAATATTTTTAGTGAACAATATTATACGGACGGTGCTCCAGTTGGAAATGAAATGGGATTCTTTGTTCAAGCTCCTGCACATTTTTATGCAACTTTCATTGCCAAGTTCTAAAATGATCAAGGTGGTTAGGAATTTACTTCCTAACCACTTTCTTAATACATAAAGCTCATGCAAAATAAAAAATTCATTCCTTTCTATGACATTCGAAAATATCCAGATGATGTATTAGTAGTAGATGCTCATCATCCTGAAGCTTTTGATTTATCGCATTGGAGAGGTGCGGCTGTTCCTGATAATTGTGAAGCCGATACCAGTACGGAAGTAGTTCTTAAAGCCATTAAAAATAATTTAGCTGAACTTAGTAGAACCTATGTTACTAACAACCATTATGATATTGATGGATTTTTAGGCGTATGGGCTCTATTTAATCCTGAAATTGCAATTCAGCGATATGACTTATTAGTTGAAATGGCTCAAATAGGAGATTTCAGAGAAATAAACTTTAAAAACCCTAATTGGCAAAAAGCTCTAAAACTTGTTTGTTGGCTGAATGAGGAAGAAGCCCAATTGTTCTACCCTCCTTTTGGAGCTCCAGAAATTGCAGAAAAAGAAATGGAAGCCTCAGTCCCTAAATATTTGCATTTCCTTGAAGCATTTACTGAACAAATAAATTTAGTAATAGATGAAATACCTAGTACTGAAGAATATGAGATAGTATCTGAACATCTAAACAAAAAAATAAATAAAGAAACACTCTCTGATATTAGATTGCATATAGTTCAGGCTGAACAACCGCTTCATTATTATGCCTTGTATAGCGAAAGTTCTTCCTCAGATATTGTAATGAGTATTTACTCTGATAATAGATATGAATTAGAGTTCAAATATACTACCTGGGTAAACACTACGAGAATGCATTATCCTAGAATTGGCTTAGAAAAGCTATGCGATCAACTGAATGCAGTTGAAACAAGCGGTAAAAAATGGGAAGCTGAGCATTTTACAGATACAGCCCCTATTCTTAGACTTAAGGGTAAAAAATTAAGTAAGAAAGAGAGATTTCAAAGTCCTTGCTTTAGGCCTATCTATTCGTCAAGTATCAAGGCAGATGAGTTTAAAAATATATGCATTGAATATTTCCAACAATACTATAAAGGCTTAGAAAAAGGAGAAACACTAGATTGGAAAGAAGTAAGAGTAATCAATCGAGAACTATTTGAATAATAAAAAAGGCATCCGTAATCACTCAGATGCCTTATCGTTTATAAATCAAATCAAAATCACTTACTCTCCTCTTCACTTTTTGCAGTCAATACTTCAGGAGCTTCTTTTAATAAGATGTTATACCAGCTTACTAATTTTTTAACATCTGAAGGATATACCTGATTTTCATCATAATTAGGCAACACATGCTTTAAAAACGCCATTATTTCTTCTTTTGAAGATTTATTATCAATACCTAAATCATCTCCAAACTCTTCATTCATAGTATTAAAGATTTTCTGTAAGGCAACGTTTCCTTCGGCATCGGTAGTATATATAGATATTTCATCTAGTATAGATACTCTATCGTGAGCGTGAGCTACTAATTTCTGTTTTTTATTGTCCAGAGACTCTAGAATAACACCTGTTCTTGATGGTTTAACAACTTTAAATAAACCTCCTTTTCCACTTACTGATGCAATATCTTTTAATTCCATGTTTTAATATTCTTAAAATTGATTGACGAATTTACAGTAAAGATTTTCGTTTTCACAAAATTAAGGAGCTGTTTTTAATTGATATTAGTTTTACCATAAATTCTCATGGATTATGGATATTTTGACTTTTAAAAATAAAAAAGCAGCTCCGATTGAAGCTGCCTTAACACCTGTTTATTATGACTTAAAATAAGATCAATCTACATTATCATGTAAAAACTTATTATTGCCTAGTATCTGATTATCATCATTTAAATTAAAACGTGATATGTTCTTTTCAGAAGAATGCGGAACATCTTTCAATTTTACTTGCTTACGCTTATAAGCGGGTACTTCCATTTGCTTGTAGGCTTCAGGAGTATTCGTATGACCACCATTTAAGTTTTTAAGCTTCTCTATTCTTTCAATAGATCTTCTTCTTAACATTTCCTGATGTTCAGCTTCACGTTTATCTAAATCATCTTGGTTCCCCATATTTTCCGTATGATCTACAATTTCATAATCATGAGATAAACTTTCTGTGAAATCATCAGCATACTCATTTTCTTCTTCTATATATTCAGGCTCTTCCTGTTTTTTAGAAGGAAATCCAAATGAATAGCCTCTTTCTTCATCAGCATTAGGTCTAGATTCTTGCTGTGTATTTCTTTTTTCAAAAGTAAAGGGTCTAGAGTCAGTTTTTGGTTCTTGCTTAGGCTTATCTTCCTTTTGTTCGTCACCAAAAAGCGTTATCTGCTTATTAGAATCTAAATCATATACCTTACGGGCCTCTTTATGAGGAATAGCATTTTCTTTGTATCCTGTTTGATCGAAACCAGTTGCAATAACTGTTACGGACAATCCTTCACCTAAAGTTTCATCCACACCATGACCGAAAATCACCTCAGCCTCATCTCCAGCTCTTTCTTGAATATAATCTGTGATCTCAGTTAATTCATCCATCTGGAGTTCTGCTTTTTCACCAGAAATGATGGACAGCAATATTTTTTGAGCTCCCAAGATATCGGTATTATTCAATAAAGGAGAAGATAATGCTTCCTCTGCTGCTCTTAATGCTCTACCGTCACCATCGGTTTTGGCAGATCCCATAACAGCTGCACCAGCATTTTTCATTACAGTTTTAACATCTTCAAAATCCACGTTTACCTGACCTGGAACTGTTATGATTTCAGCAATCCCTTTTGCTCCTGTTGTTAATACATTATCTGCTTTCGCAAATGCATTACCAATAGTAAGATTTCCGTGAATCTCTCTCAACTTATCATTGAGAATAACCAAAACCGTATCACAGTTTTCCTTTAATTGACGAATACCTTCTTCCGCCTGTCTGACTTTTTTCTTGCCTTCAAAACTGAATGGAGAGGTTACAATTCCAACCGTTAGGATATCCATTTCTTTAGCTATACGGGCGATTACAGGAGCAGCTCCTGTACCAGTACCTCCGCCCATACCAGCCGTAACGAAAACCATTTTGGTATCATTACCTAGTAAGTCTCTAATATCTTCTTTGCTTTCAAGGGCCGCATCTTTTCCTTTTTCAGGATTAGCGCCAGCACCCAATCCGCTTGTCAGATTAGTTCCAATTTGTAATTTGTTAGGCACAGGACTTGATTTGAGTGCTTGTGAGTCAGTATTACATACTATGAACTCTACATCTCTGATGCCCTGATTAAACATGTGATTAACAGCATTACTGCCACCGCCACCAACACCTATTACTTTAATAATAGATTTATGGTGTTTTGGAATTTCGAATTTATAAGCTCCTTCAGTCATAATATCCGTGTTTTATATCCTTTCGATATCATTCGATATTTAATTTTCTACACTAAAAATCTCTTTAATACTCAACATTAGTAACCTCTAGAGATTTTCTTGTAATTGCCTAATAGGCACTAATTAATAGTCATCTTTATCGTCAAAATCATCTATCAAAAAGCTCTTGGTCTTATTGATAATTTTTGAAAAAAAGTCTCCTTCTCTTTTTGAACCTTTCTGCTTATGGTTGATAAACATATTCTGATTATTCAACTTTGCTTCAAGGTATCTATTTTCTCGTTCATCAATGGAACGATAACCTGCCAATACTAAACCAACTGATGTGGCATACATCGGGCTTTTAACAGCCTCTATTTTTGTTCTTCCTAAATGCTCATTTGGATATCCAATACGAGCATCCATTCCTGTTAAATATTCTACTAATTGACGAGCACTATGCATCTGCGACCCACCACCAGTGATTACAATTCCACCAGCAAGGCGACCTTCATAACCTGACGCTAATATCTCTGCATGTACTAAATCAATAATCTCTTCCATTCTAGCTTCAACAATATGAGCTAGGTTTTTAATGGATATTTCTTTTGGCGCTCTATTTCGTAAGCCAGGAATTGAAACAATTTCATTTTCACTTGCTTCAGTTGAGATAGCTCTACCAAATTTAGTTTTAAGTAATTCAGCCTGCTGTTGCATTACCATACATCCTTCCTTGATATCAGAAGTAATGATATTACCTCCGAAAGGAATTACGCCTGTATGTCGAATTATATTTTCATGGAAAATGGCAATATCAGTTGTTCCACCTCCTATATCTACTAAACACACTCCCGCTTCTTTTTCATCATCTGATAATACAGCCAAGCTAGAAGCTAAAGGCTCCAATATCATATTTTCTATATCCAAACCTGCTCTTTTAACACATTTTTGGATGTTATTGATTGAATTAATATCAGCAGTGATCACATGGAAATCAGCTTCAAGGCGAATACCTGTCATTCCTACAGGATCTTTTATACCGTCATCATAATCAACCGTATATACCTGTGGCATTACATGAATTATCTGATTACCAGCAGGAATTACCATACGATGCATATCGTTGGTAAGGCGATTAACATCCTCCACGGTAATTTCTTCCTCTCTATCATCACGTGTGATACTACCTCTTTGTATTGAACTTCTGATGTGATGACCTGCAATCCCTACATTCACCACTTTTATATCGATACCGGAATTATCTTCTGCTTCTTCCACAGCCTTTTTGATGGCCAGAATAGTCTTCTCAATATTGATGACTTTTCCTTTTACCACACCATCAGATACGGCCTTACCCATACCTAAAACATCTAGTTTACCATAATCATTTTTATGGCCCACTATCACGCATATTTTAGTGGTTCCTATGTCTAATCCGACTACTATTTTATCATTTTGCATATCCATGTATCGCCTTAGGTTATTCTATTCACAAATGATTTGTTCTTTAAACTGTAAATTTACACGATCGTATCGATTCCACCCGCGATCGGGCAATATCTTATCATAAAAAATTTTAAGTTTTGATAATTTATCAGAATAATTATACACCGTCCCAAATTCGATCAACTGTTTAGTAACCTGTGGGTATATATTTATTATTCCTCTATCATCTACTTCTAATTGTGCAAACTGTGCACTCCAAAATTTATCTTGCTCTATAAACTTAATAAAATGAAACAAATCTTTTCCAGCTTGATCAGCTAGCATATCCTTTTCTAAATAAGGATTGAAAAAATCTCCAGACAATACCATTACTCTAGCAGTAAATCGATCTGAAACTGGAAGTATTTTCCCTTGATCACTTATATAGTGATCTTCACCGTTTGGATCAAATATTCTTGCAATAGGTCTGGCCTGAACTGCATCTACCATCATATTCCCAGCCAAGTCTCTATATACCTCTGCCGTTTGGATAAACTTATGTGCATTAACCCTTTCTTCCAAATCTTTTAATTTAAATTTTTCATATGGAAGATTCAAAATCATTTCATTGCCATTCTTGGTTAAAAGGCTGTTAATATCAGCTTCATTTAAGAAGAAGTTTCCTTGCTGATTTTCAATATTAATAATGATCTTTTTGCATAAGACTTCATTCTGCTTTTTGCTTACAAAGCCAATAGTTACCAAAAATATTATAACTGGTAAAACGATCTTCAGGGCAATATTTAAAGACTTTTTAAGCTGCATACTGCTTTTCAAATATATTTTTTAAGGGTTGTACTAATTGATCAATATTTCCTGCTCCCATAGTGATAAAGACCTCGAAATCTTTATTTTGTAAATACTCAATTGCCTTTTCTTTTTCAATCTTAATCTTTTCATTAGCTTGGATTGATTCCAGCAACATATTGCTATTCACACCTTCTATTGGCAACTCTCTTGCAGGATAAATATCTAACAATATGACTTCATCCGCCAGACTTAAACTTTGTGAAAATTCAGAGGCAAAATCACGAGTTCTTGAAAACAAATGAGGTTGAAATAATACACTCACTTTTTTACCTGGGTATAAAGATCTCACGGATGTAAGCATGGCTCTGATCTCACTAGGATGATGAGCATAATCATCAATGAAAACAAAGTTTTCTCTCTGGATTATATATTCAAATCTTCTCTTTACACCCTTGTATGACTTTATTCCCTTTTGAATTAATTCAGGTTTAATTCCAAGTTGATATGCTACTGCAATAGCCGCAACAGCGTTTTCAACATTATGAAAGCCAGGAACTGACAATTCGAAACCTTCAATTGTATTATTCCTAAAAGCTACATCAAATACAAATTTCGCATTCTTTGCCTGAACATTTAAAGCTCGTATATCTCCAGCATTAATTCCGTAAGATTGAGGTTTAGCTTTTATCTTTTTATTAGCTATTTCATCCCAAAGACCATCCTTAATATAAATATCACCATTTGGATTCACCTTCTCTAAAAATAAAGAAAAAGACTTTTTAAGTTCTCCTATTTGACCATAAATATCTAAGTGATCAGCATCTGTAGAAGTAACAATTGCGATATTAGGTTTTAAGGTTAAGAATGACCGATCATATTCATCAGCCTCTACCACAATAATAGCTTTTTTATAATCCTTTTCATTCATGACCATATTAGTACCATAATTGGTAGTAATGCCACCTAAAAATCCTGCGATATCTTTATTGCCACTTTTTAACAAATGAGCCACCATTGAGCTTGTAGTCGTTTTACCATGGGTACCCGCAACTGCAACTGTAAACATGCCTTCTGTTAGCAATCCTAAAACTTCAGATCTTTTCAACATCTCAATCCCTTTTTCTTTCAGGAAATTAAAACCAATATGATCTTTAGGAATTGCAGGAGTATACACTACAATATTTTTAGTACTTGATTCAAGTACAAATTCAGGAATTGCCTCTACTTCATCATTAAAATGAATGTAAATTCCTTCTTCATTCAGTTTATTTGTAAGGTCGGTTGATGTTTTATCATAACCATAAACATTTATCCCATTATGGTGAAACCAGCGAGCAAGTGCACTCATGCCAATCCCTCCAATCCCGATGAAATATGCGTTATGTATATTTTTTATATTCATTCAATCATTTTAAAAATAATCGATACTATATCTTGAGTGGCGTTTGGTTTTGCCATTTTCTTAATATTTTTCGCTAATTCAGTCTGCTTATATTCATTTTGCAACAGTGATAAAGTAGTAGGCAATAGTTCTTTTATAGAATTCTCATCTTTTACTATTTCAGCAGCATTTTCTTTAACCAAAGCCATTGCATTTTTAGTTTGATGATCCTCAGCTACATTAGGTGAAGGCACAAATACAACAGGTTTAGCTACTACCGCCAATTCTGAAACAGATAGTGCTCCTGCTCTAGAAATAATAATATCAGCTGCAGCATAAGCAGCCCCCATATTTTTAATGAATTCCAATATCTTCACATTATCTTCATTAGCCTTGTCAGATCTTGATAGCATTTCTTTATGATAAAGTCTGCCTGTTTGCCAAAGCATTTGAATAGTATCATTATTCAGTAATTCTAAATTCTGAACAATGCTTTCATTAATTGTCCTTGCTCCTAAACTTCCTCCTAAAACCAGTATAGTTTTCTTACCTTCTTCTAAATCAAAACTTTTTAAAGCTTCTTTTTTAGCAGGTAAGTTCAATAAATCTTTCCTAATTGGATTACCAGTTATATTAAGCTTCGATTGAGGAAAATATTTTTCCATTCCATCATAAGCCACACAAATTTGCTTCACCTTTTTTCTTAACCATTTATTGGTTAAGCCAGCATATGAATTTTGCTCCTGTAATAAACAAGGTATTCCAAGATTTGAAGCGGCTCTTAAAGTAGGGCCACTAGCATATCCGCCAACTCCAATAACAGCATCTGGCTTGAAGTTTTTCACAATCTTTTTTGCCTGCTTTAAGCTATTCAATAATTTAAAAGGGAAACTCAAATTCTTTATGGACAAACTTCTTTGAATGCCTGCTATCGGTAGGCCAAATATTTTATATCCAGCTTCTGGCACTTTTTGCATTTCCATCTTACCCTCAGCACCTACAAATAAAATTTCAGCATTAGGCAATTGACTTTTAATCTCATCAGCAATAGCTAATGCAGGAAATATGTGACCGCCAGTGCCCCCTCCACTTAAAATAAATCGATATGGTTTTTGCATATCCATTTAAGCTGCTTCTTTTTTAGGTAAGTTTGAAAATTGTTTTTTACTCAATGCATCGGGAGTTTCTTCTATTTCTCCTCTGCTTACGCTTAATATTATTCCCATTGCTATACCTGTAAATAATAAAGAAGTCCCTCCCATACTTAATAGGGGCAATGGTAAACCTGTAATCGGCCCTAAACCAACTGCGACAGCCATATTTACCATGGCTTGAATTACGATCGCGAAACTCAGTCCTGCAGAAAGTAATCCTCCGTAGGCCCTACCACTGGCAGCTGCCGCTTTCATTCCTCTATAGAGAAGAGTGAGATACAATAAAATTACAATGCCCGCTCCTATCATTCCATATTCCTCCACTACAATGGCAAAAATGAAATCAGAAAATGCCTCTGGCAGGAAATTTCTTTGTGAACTATTTCCCGGACCTTTACCTGTAATCCCTCCAGTGGCTACAGCGATATAAGATTGCTGAGCTTGATACGGTACATTTTCTTTATTGATGAAATTTTCAACTCTACTAATTGCTGTCTCTCCCCTTTGCCCTACTACCATTGCTATACTAACCGCAAAAACACCCACAAAAGCCAACATAGCTAAATACTTCACGGGTATTCTACCAATAAATAAAAGTAGCATACAGGTTAAGAATAATAATATTGCGGTCGATAAATTAGTCATGGCAATTAAACCACAGATTAAACCACACCACCCTAACATTGGGATAAGTGACTTTTTAAAATCATGAATATTTTGTTGCCGCTTCGAAAGCATCCCTGCCAAATTGATAATCAAAGCTAGTTTTGCTAAATCAGATGGCTGAAAAGATTGATTAATGAAAGGAATCGTGATCCACCGTGATGCACTATTCAAATTCACACCAAACTGCCATGCAAAAATTAACAATGGAACAGATAACCATAAGGCCAATCTTGACAATTTAGAATAATATCTATAATCTATTTTATGGGCTACCCACATAGCTAAAAAGCTTAACAATACTAAAAAGCTATGTCTTATTAAGTAGTATTCAGTATTTCCACCAAATTTGAAATACGCTATACTTCCAGTGGCACTGTATACCACCAAAATACTAAGCATCCCTAAAGCAAAGACCACAGACCAAATTACCGGGTCTCCTTTAAGATGCTTATCTGTCCATGCCTTTATGTTTTGAATATTAAGCATTACTGTGATATTTTCTTTAATTCGATTTCTCTCTCTAATAATTGAAAAGCTAAACGAAACTGATTTCCTCTATCTTCATAATTTTTGAATAAATCAAAGCTGGCACAAGCTGGAGATAATAAAACTACCTCTCTATCTTTCGATAGATGATATCCAATTTTTACCGCTTCCTGCATAGATTGTGTTTCCTCTATTATTGGGCATCTATCCTTAAAGTGCTTCTTAATCTTATCATTATCTTTTCCTAAACAGATAATAGCTTTCACATTTCCACTAACTGCGTCTAACTGGCTATAATCATTTCCTTTGTCGACTCCACCTACTATCCATATTATTGGGCGACTAAAAGCTTCCAGGGCATAATAAACTGCATCTACATTAGTAGCTTTAGAATCGTTTATAAATTCAACACCATGTATGTTACCAACAGATTCAAGTCTATGCTGAATGCTCTTGAATTTTGGTAAACTCTCTTTAATTTGATCATCTTTAATTTTAGTCAGTTTCGCAGTTAAAATAGACGCCATAGCATTGATTTGATTATGTCTTCCTTTTATGGGAAGCAGTGATTGTGAAAAATGATGTTTTTTGTCCTCTATATTGATTACGATCTCAGAAGAATCAGCAAATGCATTTAATGATTGATTTGTAAAGCCAACATTTAGGATTTCCGCTTCAATATTATACTTCGGTAATGCTTCATTAATCAGTTGATTGCCTTCAACCAAAATGGCAAAATCTTCCTCAGATTGATTTTTGAATAGTGAAAACTTAGCGTTCACATAGTTTTCAACTTTATAGTGATAACGATCTAAGTGATCAGGTGTAATATTTAAAAGTACCGCGATATGAGGCTTAAAATCAACAAAGCCATCAATCTGGAAACTGCTACACTCCAATACCCACCAATCATAATCCTGATCAACTAATTGAGCAGCCATACTTTTTCCAATATTCCCCCCTAAACCTACTGACAAAGCTGCTTCTTTTAGCAAATGATAAGTCATCATCGTAGTAGTAGATTTACCATTGGTTCCCGTAATCGCAATTATTTTCCCTTTTGTGAATTGGTAAGCAAATTCAAGCTCATCTATCACTTTGATGTTTTTAGCTACAGCCTTTTTAATTATCTCAACCTCTGGATTTATTCCAGGGCTTTTAATAATCGTATCTGCATTTAATATTTTTTCTTCAGTGTGTTTACCTTCTTCAAATTGAATATGAGCATTGTATAATTTTTCTTTAAATGAGTCAGATATGGTTCCAAAATCAGACACAAAAACATCATATCCCTTTGCTTTTGCTAGCAAAGCAGCACCTGTTCCGCTTTCTCCTGCTCCTAATATGATGATTCTTTTATTCACTGTCTATTTTCTTATTTCTATTTATTTCTAACTCACTTCTATCTATTTCAATTTTATCTAACTCCGGTCTGGCCTAAGGTACCGACCTACTCATGATTCAATTTTCTCTTTTAATGCTATCCCAATTTCCCCTTTGGGGTTTAAAGGGCTTTATCTTAATTTTAAAGTTGCTACTGAAATAATGGCTAATAATATTCCTACAATCCAAAATCGGTTTACAATTTTAGATTCATGAATCCCTTTCTTCTGATAATGATGATGAAGTGGAGACATCAAGAATATTCTTCTTCCTTCTCCGTATTTCTTTTTAGTGTATTTGAAATAACTTACTTGAATAATTACTGATAGATTTTCAATTAAGAATATCCCACATAAAACAGGTATCAAAAGTTCTTTTCTGATTACAAGAGCCAGTACAGCAATTATCCCCCCGATAGAAAGACTACCTGTATCCCCCATAAAAACTTGAGCTGGATGGGTGTTATACCATAAAAAGCCTACGCAGGCCCCAACAAATGCCGCACAGAAAATCACAATTTCTCCACTGTTTGGTATAAACATGATGTTGAGATATTGCGAAAAAATAGCATTACCCGATACATAAGCGAAAATGGCTAGAGCTAAACCTATTATAGCTGAAGTTCCAGCCGCTAGACCGTCAATTCCATCAGTGATATTAGCTCCATTGCTAACTGCTGTAACGATGAATATCACCCATAAAACATAAATGATAACCG
Organism: Marivirga arenosa; assembly: GCF_030503875.2. Classification (NCBI taxonomy): domain Bacteria; kingdom Pseudomonadati; phylum Bacteroidota; class Cytophagia; order Cytophagales; family Marivirgaceae; genus Marivirga; species Marivirga arenosa. Next base: position 3,356,905 of record NZ_CP129968.2, read on the forward strand.
TATAACCATCAGGTAGAAATGGGAAAATATTGCTGTAATCAAATTCATTGTTTTTGAAGAAAGGGATAGTAGTTACCATCGACTTCACATCTTCAAATGAGCTTTCTGTCACCATTTCAACACCATCAGAAACGCTTACGGGATCCCCAAATTCCCTTACTGTCACATCAGGATGATAGAATAGTGTTAAGCCCACTATAAGGCCTAAACCAATTTGTCCGAATACTTTGAATTTACCCTGTAAACCTTCTTTATTCTTTTTAAATACTTTGATATAGTCATCTAAGAAGCCTATTAACCCCATCCATACGGTTGAGATTAATAATAAAATGATGTAAATATTATCAATTTTCGAGAACAGTAATACTGGAATTACTATAGCAAGAATAATCATTATCCCTCCCATAGTTGGAGTTCCAGCCTTTTCAATTTGTCCATCTAAACCTAAATCACGAACCGTTTCGCCTACTTGCTTTCTTCTTAAGGCATTGATCAATTGCTTGCCGAAAGTAATTGTAATCAAAAGTGAAAAAAGCGTAGCCATTCCAGCTCTGAAAGAGATGTATTGAAACACCCCTGCTCCCAGAAGATCTAATTTTTTATTTAAGAAGTCGAATAAATAATATAACACCCTATTCTATTTGTTATGTATTAGATTTAACATTTCATTTACTACTTCCTTATCATCGAAATGGCTTCTTTCTCCTTTTATTTCCTGATAAGTTTCATGACCTTTTCCGGCCACTAATATGATATCTCCCTTCTGAGCAAAGCTGCAAGCAAGCTTAATAGCTTCTTTTCTATCAGGAAGATTTGTTACTTTTCTTATTTGCGAAATCGGCACTCCTTTTTGCATATCTGCAATAATGGCTTCAGGCTCTTCATAGCGTGGATTATCAGAAGTGAGAATCACTCTATCGCTATATCTGCAAGCAATCTCAGCCATAACTGGCCTTTTTTCTGTATCTCTATTCCCACCACAGCCTACTACAGTTAATACTTGTTCATTACCCGTTCTGATGTTATCAATAGTATTCAACACATTTTCTAATGCATCAGGAGTATGTGCATAATCCACTATTGCAGTAATACCTGCTTTATTGGGTACTTGCTCAAACCTCCCATTGTTCAATTCTATTTGAGATAAGTGCATCAATACTTCTTCACTATCTTCTTCTAATAGATTAGCAGTTGCGTAAGCCGCAAGTAGATTATATGCATTGAAATAACCGATCTGTCTGAACCAAACATCTTTCTGATCCACTGTAAGCTCTAATCCCTGGAGTGAATTGTTCAAAACTTTTGCTTTGTAAGTCGCCATCATTTTTAAGGAATAAGTATTCTTTGATGCTTTACAATTCTGAAGCATCACCATTCCTCTTTTATCATCCACATTTACTAAAGCAAAAGCATCTGATGGAAGATCATCAAACAACTTTTTCTTAGCTTTTATATAATTATCAAAAGTCTTATGATAATCTAGATGCTCATGGGTAATATTGGTGAAAATAGCACCTGCTAATTTTAGACCCGCCATTCTTTCCTGAGCAATCGCATGGCTACTAGCTTCCATGAAAACCATAGTGCATCCATGATCTACCATCTTGCTCAATAAAGCATTCAACTGTAATGCATCAGGAGTCGTATGAGTTGCAGGAATTACCAGATCATCAATTTGATTTTGAACCGTGGATATCATTCCGGTGTGATATCCTAAACTCATGAATAATTTATGAAGCAAGCTTACAGTAGTAGTTTTACCATTAGTACCTGTAACTGCAACTAATTTTAATTTTTCAGAAGGATGATCATAATAGTTATCGGACATGATGCCTAAAGCCTTAGCAGAATCCTCAGTTTGAACATAAGTAACTTCAGGATGAATATTATGCGGGATATCTTCACAAATTACAGCTACAGCACCTTGCTCAACAGCTTTGCCTATATAATCATGACCATCTACTTGAGTACCTTTAACGGCTACAAAAACATCTCCTGATCCTACAATCCTCGAATCGAATTGAATAGCATCAACAGAAATATCAGTAGCACCAGATATGCTCACTAATTTTACTTTGTATAATATGTCTTTTAAAATTGCCACTAACCTACTTCTAATTTAATAGTGCTACCTTTTAATGCTCGCGATCCCGGATATTGAGATTGCTGCATCACTCTACCTTTACTTCCTTTTACTTGTACTTGAAGACCTGTATTTTCTAATAAATAAAGTGCATCTCTTAAAGTCATTCCTCTAACATCTGGCACTAATCCATTTTGATGTTGATTATTTGGTTTCCATTTAATTGAATTGTTATGAATAGAAGCTCTTACCCAGTCTACATCTTGAGATTCTGCGTGGTTAGAAACACCTAAATAGTTAAGCATCGAAGCTAAATCACTTCTATTCCCTGCTTGTACTACAGGGAATATTCCTTCCTCAGGCTTCTCCTCCAATTCGTACTCATCGTGCATATTTAAATCTAGCGCATAAATCTTATCTGCAATTTCTTTGAATACCGGAGCCGCTACATCAGAACCATATTGCTGATATCCTTTAGGATTATCCATCACAACTATAGCTGAATATTTTGGATTATCCGCTGGAAAATACCCAGCAAAAGAGGTGTAATACTGCCTTACATATCTACCATTCTTTAGACTTTGGGCTGTGCCCGTTTTACCAGCAATTTTATATTCTGCATTGTTGATATTGGAGGCTGTTCCTTCCTCAACAACTCCTTCAAGCATTTTTTTAAGTTTTTTAAGTGTTTCTTCAGAGCATATTTGATCACTGATTACACTAGTTTTGAAAGTATTAATTTCCTTATCTGTCTTTTTAATTGATTTCACTAAAAGCGGACGGATCATTTTTCCATTATTTGCAATGGCATTATATAATGTTAGTGTATGAAGCGGAGTTAATTCCAAACCGTAGCCATAAGCCATCCATGGCAATGTAATACCACTCCATTTTTTAATAGGTGGAATATTAGGTTTACCCTCTCCTACCATTTGAAAACCTAAAGGCTGTGTTAAACCCATAATTTTCAAATAGTCCAAAAATCTTTGAGGATTTTCTCTAAAGGTTTCATCAATTAATTTAGCAATTGCAATATTGGAAGATTTTTTAAAAGCTTCTTCTATAGTAATGGTACCGTAACCACCCGGCTTATGATCTCTTACCGTTTCTTTATAAAATTTTAATTGGCCATCACCAGTCTCTATGGAGTCTGATAATTGAATTTCTTTCTCTTCCAATAAAGCCATATAAGAAGCTAATTTGAAAGTAGAACCAGGTTCTCTTAATCCATGACTTCCCACAGCATAGTTATAAACCTCACCATACTTACCATTCTTTAACTTTTTAAGATTAGAAATGGCTTTAATTTCACCCGTTTCAACTTCCATTACAACCACACAGCCCATATCCGCATCATGCTTTATCAAATGTCTTAAAAGCGCTGATTCTGATACATCTTGTAAGTTTATATCAATAGTAGTTTGGATATCAAATCCATCTTTTGGTCTTATTTCAGATCCATCATTTACAGGTCTCCAGCTACTGCCAGATATTTTTTGAAATAATGCTTTGCCGTTAGTGCCAGCTAAATATTTATTAAAACTGTATTCTAATCCTGCTCCATAATCATTCTCATTCAAGAAGCCTATTGTTCTAAAAGCTAGATTAGAGAATGGACGGAATCTTTTATCTGTTTTAGTAAAAATTACTCCTCCACCTAATCTTCCTTCTCTGAAGATAGGCCAGGTTTCCATTTCCTTTTTCTTTTGATAACCAATTAAATCTCTTGTTAAGAAGATATACTGCCTTCCCTTTTGTCTAGCAGAAGTAATTTTTTGTTTATAATAAGTTTTACTGTTCCCAAAGTTTTTAGCTAGCATTAAGCTTAAAGAATCAATGCCTTCTCTAAAAAGTTGTTCGTCAGCGATAGTCGGATCAAAAGCCACCTTATAAAAAGGCAAAGAGGTAGCTAACAAGCTCCCATTATCGGAATATATATTTCCTCTGGTAGCTTTCACTTCCTGATAACTCATGGTAATTTCTTCTGCCATCTTTTTCCATTTTTCACCATCCATCCATTGGATATGGAAAATCTGATACATGATAGCCCCAGCAAAAATTACAATTGCCAAAAATGCTAGTCTTACTCTTAGTAATATGGACTTCTTAATATTCACCTTTCTCTACTACTATTTTAAAGGGTGGCTTTTCTGACTCTTTTAATCCTAATTTTTTAACTTTTTTAGCCACTTCAGATTGCTTCGAAGCAAACATATATTCTGATTTTAATGTGGTATAATCTGCTCTAAGATCTTCTACTTCTTGGTGCAGTTTGTCAATTTTTCTAGTAGTTTTATCAGCATAATGACTGTTCCCTATGTAGAAAATACCCATAGCCACTAAAAAAAGAACATAGGGAAGATACTTTACTGGTAAGCCAGCATCTTGAGCATTTCCACCTATTCTCTTATCTAATCTGGAAAAGATGCTTCCAGAAGATGAGTCCTTAGCTTTATTTTTATCCTTTGCTTTAAAAGTGTTCCCTTTCATAACTTTTCAGCAATTCTTAATTTTGCACTTCTTGCTCTATTATTTCTCTCAACCTCTTCATCATCAGCTACTACGGGCTTGCGAGTTAAGGCTTTAAAAGGTTTTAATACATTACCATAAAAATCTTTCTCTTCATGGCCGTCTAATTTCCCTTTATTGATATAATTCTTCACTAGCCTATCTTCAAGACTATGATAACTCATTACAACCAATCTCCCACCTGGTTTTATTACTTCTTCCATTTGAAGTAGAACCTCCTCTAAAGCCTTCAATTCTTCATTCACTTCAATTCTTAAGGCTTGAAATACCTGAGCATAATATTTATTCTCTCTACCTCTTTTGGCAAATTTCTCCAAAACAGCTTTAAGCTCTCCTATGGTATTAATGGGATTATTATTTCTGGCTGAAACTATAGCAGCTGCTAAAGTTTTTGCATTTCTAACCTCACCATATAGCCCAAAAATTTTATGTAAGTCTGCTTCACTGTATTCATTAATGACCTGTTTGGCAGATAATGAAGCATTTTGATCCATTCTCATATCCAATTCAGCGTCAAAACGAGTAGAAAATCCTCTTTCTGCTTTATTAAACTGATGGGAAGAAACTCCCAAATCAGCTAAAACTCCATCGAGCTGTTTAACTCCATACAGTTTTAAATACTTCTTAATATATCTGAAATTTGCTTGAACAAATTCAAAGCCTGGATGATCAATGGTCTCAGCATTTGCTTCAGCATCTTGATCTTGATCGAAGCTGAATAACCTACCATCGGTTAACTTCTCTAAAATTGCTTTAGTATGTCCGCCTCCGCCAAAAGTTAAATCGGCATAAACTCCAGATGGCTTTATAGCCAATCCATCCAGACATTGCTGTAACATAACCGGTTCGTGATATTCGCTCATATTGATTAAGATTCAAAAAGGTGTTTCTCAGCTAATTCAGAAAATTCTTTCTGGTCCTTAATCAGGTAATCATCATATTTAGATGGTTCCCATATTTCAACTCGATTTCCCATCCCCACAACAATTGACTCCTTTTGAAGTCCAGCAAAGGACATCATATTTTTAGGAATCAAAATTCTTCCTGCACTATCAAGTTCCACGATTGCATTGCCCCTAAAGAAATTACGCTGAAGATTTCTGTATTCAGCATTAAATTCATTCAAGCCAGCGATTTTAGAAAATATCTTTTTGTATTCAAGCATAGGATATAATACCAAACATGGTTCAAATCCTCTGCGCACGACAAGCTCATCACCGCTTCCCTCTGGAAGGCTGTTTTTGATCTTGGCTGGCAAGACCATTCGCCCTTTGGCGTCTAGCTTACAATCATATTCACCGGTGAAGAATGCCATGCTTACATTTTACACAATTTCTTATATGCAAAGCTAAAACAATATGCGACATTTCATACCACTTTCCCCCACTTTTTTACACTTTTCTTCAAAAGATTACATTTTCATCCCCAAATTTTAAAAGAAAATATAGCTTAAAAGCATTTTAAGGCCAGGAAATAAAAAATTAGAAGTGAAATTTCAAGAGGTATTAATATGACATAAGATACTGATAACCAGAATAATAAGACTGGATATAATTATTGAAAGATTAGAAGGTAAAGGATTGTAAATCAGAGAGAAGTGAAAATTATTAATTATTTCAGCACGTGTAATATTTGAAATTAAGAATTTTTCAGAAAAAGTGATTTTCATCTCAATAAGGATAGAATTTCGGCTCTATCCGCATCTAATTCTGGTGGTGGGGGAAGGTGGGAGATTTTTTCCATAAATTGAATTTCCCCCACAAAATGTCTTAATCCGTGGGGGTTTTCACCTTCTTGAAAAATCATTTCGGAAGCTTCTTTTGTTTCAAAAACTTCATCAATCGATTTCAAAACTCCAGCGGGTACATTTGCTGAATTTAGTTGATGAATCAATTCTTCAGCCAGAATATTTTCAGCTTTTTCTAAAAGATATTGATTTATGATTTCCCTATTTTGAACGCGCTCAGAATTCGATTTAAACCGCTGATCATCAACAATATTTCCCAATCCTAAAACCTTACAGAGGTTCCTGAATTGTTTATCCGTTCCAACGGCCAAAAGTATTTCTTTTTGGTTTTTCGTTCTTAACACTGTTCCATAAGGAGCAATATTAGGATGCTCTGTCCCCATCTTTGTTGGAATATGTTTAGCAACCAGATAATTCGTAGCTTGATTTACCAAGGCTGATACAGCTGATTCAAATAAAGAAACGGAAACTTTTGAACCCACCCCATTTTTTAAAAGGTTTATATAGGCCAGTAAAATTGCTTCTTTAAGCTGATGAGCTGCTAATACATCCACAAGGGCAACCGGCATCTTTAAGGATTTCCCACCAGGTTCACCATTCATCTTCATAAATCCACTTTCTGCCTGAATTATAGCATCATAACCTACCCTTTTATCATGCTCACCATAACCAGTAATTTGACCATATATAATTTTTGGATTTAATAATTTTAAGGATTCAAAATCAACTTTAAGCTTTTGGGCATCACCTGACTTATAACTTGCAATCACTACATCTGAGATCTTTACAAGTTCATAAAATATAGATAAATCCTCCTGATTCGATAGATCTAAAGCAATGGATTTTTTACCGCAATTCGCTGAAGAAAAATAAGCAGACACAGAGCTTTCCTTTTCTTCATTCTTTAATTTCCAAGATCGCGTTACATCTCCGCAACTTTTGGGGTTTTCGATTTTGATTACTTCAGCCCCCAACTCAGCAAAAAACTGACCTACAGATGGGCCTGCAAGCACATTTGCTAGTTCTAAAACTCTCAATTCTTTAAAAATACCCTCCATAAAACATTAGATCATTACGATTCTAAACTTCTGTTAACTTCCATTTACCTCTCTTAAACCAAATAATTGAAATAATGGCAAGAAGAGCGAAAGCCGAAACAATCCCAATATAGACACCATTTGAACCATAACCCATTTGATTTGCTATATAATAAGCCAAAGGAATTTGAAATAGCCAAAAACATACAAAATTGATGATAGTTGGCGTTTTGGTGTCTCCTGCACCGTTGAAAGCATGACTCAACACCATTCCGTAAGCAAAAAAGATGTAGCCAAAGCAAATGAATCGAACTGCTTTAATGGCTTCAGCTTTTACTGCTGCTACATCTGTAAAAATTCCAACGATTTCATTTGAAAAGATGAAAAACACTAAAGAAACTGTAAATAGGAAAATCACATTATAACGAGCAGCGAGCCAAACTGACTTCTCTGCTCTTTCGGGAAATTTAGCCCCCAAGTTTTGACCCACTAAAGTTGCTCCTGCATTACTGATTCCGAAGGAGGGCAGTATGGTAAAAATAATAATGCGGAGTGCAATGGTATAACCTGCTAAAACTTCACTGCCAAAATTTGAAATGATTCTAACCAAAAATATCCAACTGGCGGATTCAATTAAAAATTGCCCTACCCCACCCGAAGCAATTTTCACTATTCTTTTTATAATAGAAAAATCAGGTTTTAAATGATGAAAAGAAACGCTTATTACTCCTGTTCCTTTCAATAAATGATAAAGTTGATACAAGACTCCAATACTTCTACCTATGGCCGTGGCAATTGCAGCTCCAGTAACTCCCATTTCTGGGATTGGTCCAAATCCAAAAATGAATATTGGATCCAATATCATGTTTAAAATATTGCTCACCCATAAAGCACGCATTGCAATGGATGCGTTTCCAGCACCTCTAAAAATTCCATTTATTAAGAATAGCAGCATAATAGTTCCATTACTGGCAAATAGAATTTTAGTATACCATTTCCCTTCTTGGATTAAAGCCTCAGAACCTCCCATCAATCGTAATATATCTTCCCCGAAAATGAAGCCTGAAACACTTAAAATAATAGAAATAAACACAGTTACAATTATCGCTTGTACTGATGTATGAGCGGCTTCTTTGTTTTTCTTTTCCCCTATTCTTCTTGCAACCATAGCAGTTGCAGCCATACTAAGCCCAATACCTAATGAATAAACTATTGTGATCACGGACTCGGTTAAACCTACAGTTGCTACAGCATTAGTGCCAACTTGAGCAACAAAAAATACATCAACCACTGCAAAAAGTGATTCCATAACCATTTCCAGAACCATAGGAACGGCCAATAAAATTATAGCTCTGCTAATCTTTATATTGGTTAAGTCTTCATTTGTTCCTTTTATGGCATATTGAAGGAAAACAATATATCTCTTAATTCTTTGTAGCATAATTATAGATGAAAATGCAAAGTAAATCTATTCTCAACTTAAGTTGACAACTTATACGCCTTTTTTCAGAGAACTGTATATCAAAACATTAAATGAAAGTGGCGGTTATTGATGAACTAAACTAAAGACTATGGAAAAGATTAAAACTAGAATTAAAAAAGGCTCCTTAACCGAAGAAAGAAGAGACTTTCTTAAAAAAGCAGGTGGTTTTGCTGTAATGAGCATGTTTGGATTATCATTTTTCACTTCATGTAGTGATGAAAATGACCCCACTCCTGACAATAATTCTTCTAATCCAACTGATGGTGGAAATACAACAGAAGGAATTCAAATTGATGGAAACACAATAACAATTGATTTAACTGTAATAGATGAATTAAATTCAAATGGTGGTTGGGTACTGATTGAAGAAGCCCAAACTTTAGTGGTTAATGATGGTGAAATTAAAGCCTTAACTTCTGTTTGCACTCACTCCGGTTGTGATAAAGATTGGTCCTTACAAGGAGGAAATTTTGTATGTTCTTGTCACGGATCTGTATTTACAACAGACGGAGAAGTAGTTAGCGGCCCAGCAAATGGTGATTTACAAAAATTTAGTGTTATTGTTGAAGAAGACATAGTTACAATAACGAAATGAAGAAAATTCTTATACTATTTCTTATATGGTGTTTTTCAGAGAACGCATTGTCACAAGCCTATATTACTGATGATGGTTCTATCAAATTTATCTCCAGAGCGCCACTTAATGAGTTTGATGGAAATTCTAGTTATTTGAATGGTTTAATTGATTTAGATAAAAACCTAGTTGATTTCTACATTGATTTGAACACCATAAAAACAGGGATTTCACTTAGGGATTCTCATATGAGGGATAGCTATTTAGAAACTAATGATTATCCTTATGCAGAATTTACAGGTACGATAGAGAATATTGAGCAGATTAATAAACAAACTTTACAGCGTGGTTTAAAAGTGGTTGCTAAAGGAGATTTCACCATTCATGGTGAAAAACAACAAAAAGAAATAAATGGAAGGTTAAAATTAAATGATGAAGGAAAATTAATTCTAGAAGCTAAATTTAAAGTAGCCTTGAAAGACCACAATATTGAAAAACCTTCCCTCCTAGGTTACGAACTTGCTGATGTTCAAGATGTAGAAATTAAAGCCATTTTAAATGAAAAATAAAAAATATTATTGTTTAGCATTAATATTAGTCTTCTCAATGGTGCAAACTAGTTATGCACAACTAGAGCGTAAACTTGTAAATAAAAATCCTGATGTTGAACTCACATTTGAGGCCCCAAGAAATATAAATTTACTTACCGTTGAACCTTTAGGTGCTAACAATCTTCATTGGGCAATTATGCATACTTTTGGCACCATTGATAATGGAGGACAAAACCTTTGGGGCATAGATAACGGAGCAAATATTAGATTAAGTTTTGAATATGGAATTAGTGATAGATGGTCTGTTGGCTTTGGAAGAAGTAGTTTAGACAAAGTATATGATTTTTATACACGATACCATATTATTAAGCAAAAGCTAGATGATTCAACACCACTTTCAATATCCGCTATGTTGAATTATGCTGTTAATACTAGCAATTATAAATTTTTAGGAACGGAAAACCCCACATTCAGACAACGTTCCTCTTACTTCGGTCAAATTATGTTGGCAAGAAAGTTTAATAAAAAATTAAGCCTTCAAATAAGTCCTATGGTCGCATATTTTGAAGACCCTCAAGATATATTCCTTAATAACAGCACGGAAGAAATAAATGCGGCTTTAGGCTTCTCTGGAAAATACAGAGCATTCGGCAGAAGTACGTTTACCGTTCAATTCATTCCTAATTTAACTAATGGCTTAAGACCAAATGTTGGGATTGGCTATGATTTGGAAGCTGGTGGTCACGTTTTTCAAATGTATTTTGTTACAGGCTCTAGTTTAAATGAACAATATTTACTGAGCTCACAAAATGGTGTTGTTGGCGAAGGTTTTCGATTAGGCTTTAACGTTAATCGAGTTTTCTCATTGGGGTCAAATGAGTAACATTTAACATTTGGATAATTTATATCTAAATTAATTTTTAGTAATTAGGAGTTATAAAACTACTTTAAAATGAAAAACCTAATAATTGTCTCATCAATTTTATTCTCGATCATTAGTTGTAAACAAAACCCTGAAAGCTATGAAAACATCGATTGGCAAGGTCATCGAGGTGCACGTGGGGTTTATCCTGAAAACACTTGGGCTGCCTTTCAATATGCTTTAGAACAAAACATGAATACTTTAGAAATGGATGTTGTCATTTCAAAAGATGGCAAAGTCGTTCTATCTCATGAGCCATTTCTAAATCATAAAATTTGCCTAGATACTGCAGGAAACCCAATTCCTGAGGCAGAGGAAAAAGAATGGAACATTTACAAAATGAACTACTCTGATTTACAAAAATGTGATTGTGGAACTATTCAAAATCCTGATTTTCCTAACCAGAAAACTTCCAGCTCATCGAAACCGCTTTTAATTGACATTATAAATAAAACAAAGTCTTATTGTGGTGAAAAAGGAATTGAATTACCTCATATGAATGTTGAAGTAAAATATGAGGAAGAAATGAAAGGTGAGTTTCATCCTGAAATTAAAGAATTTAACAAATTAGTATATAATGTGCTATCTGAAAATTACCCATCAGAGAAATGGAATATTCAATCATTTGATTTTAATGTATTAAAACACTTTCGCAAAAATTACCCAAAAGTAACTTTAGCAGCTTTAGTTTTTGAAAGTGGTGCATATGAGCAACAATTTGAAGACTTAGGCTTTACACCTGAAATTTACAGTCCTTATTTTCAATTAGTTGACAATGAAATGTTAACTGAATTACACGAACAAAATGTAAAGGTGATTCCGTGGACGGTAAATGAGGAAAAAGATGCCAAGAGACTTATAAAATTAGGCATAGATGGCATCATTACAGATTATCCGGAATTAGCCGACAAATTCCGTAAGAATCCTTAATTTTGCCTAAATATTAGAAATTAAAAAACCTGTTAGCTTTGAAAATTTAATAGCGAATTCGCTATTTTATTCCTCTTTAATTTTAATAGAAAAACCTAACAGGTTTCTGTTTTCGTTAAACTAAAGCGATCTCAGATTCACTAATTATAAAATACTAATTAATATTTATGTCTAATAAAAAATACGACATCTACGGGATTGGAAATGCCTTGGTAGATATCATAACTGAAGTTTCAGAAGAGTTCGTTTTGGCAAACAAGGTCGAAAAAGGCGTTATGACCTTGGTAGAAGAAGAAAGACAAGCGGAGCTATTAAATTCTATGAAAATCACTGAAGAACACATGCAAGGTGGTGGTTCAGCTGCTAACACATTGGTTGCTTCTAGTCAATTTGGCGCAAAAGGATTTTATTCTTGTAAGGTAGCTAATGACATGGAAGGTAAGTTCTTTTTGAAAGATTTAAAAGAAAATGGAATTGACACGGTTTTAACACCTGAAACTGCGCCTCACGGTACTACAGGAAAAGTATTGGTGATGACTACTCCTGATGCTGAAAGAACAATGAATACTTTTTTAGGGATAACCTCTGATTTTTCTGAAAAGGAAATTCATGAATACGCATTAAAAGATTCAAAATATTTATACCTAGAAGGCTATTTAGTAACATCAGAAAGTGGTTTAGCAGCTATGCAAAAGGCTAAAAAAATTGCTGAAGAAAACGATGTAAAAGTAGCCCTTACATTCTCTGATCCATCTATGGTTAAGTATTTCAAAGAACAAATGGAATCAGTAGTGGGTGCAAGTGTTGATATGTTATTCTGTAATGAAGAAGAAGCAGCACTTTTCACAGGAGAAAATGATATAAAAAGTATAAGAGAAGAACTTAAAAAAGTAGCAAAAAAGTTTGCAATTACTCAAGGTAAAAATGGAGCTATCATTTACGATGGTGATACCTTTATTGATATTGAACCTTATCAAGTTCAAGCAATAGACAGCAATGGTGCTGGTGATATGTTCGCAGGAGCATTTTTATTTGCCATTACACATGGGCATAGCTTCGCAGATGCTGGGAAATTAGCTTCTTTAGCAAGTTCTAAAATTGTAACACAATTAGGCCCAAGGTTAAGCTGGCCAGATGCCAAAGAAATCCTAAGCAGATGGACAGCTGAATAATAGGATGAACATTTAATCAAATGCCTTTCGATTTCTCGAAGGGCATTTTTTTTAATCACCTATGCTGGTCAATCAAAATCGTATTACCATCAGGATCCTTTAAGATAATATTTGCAGGACCTTCTTTACTTCCATCGGTTGCCTGTATTAGTTCTAATCCTTTTGATTTCAAATCCTTTTCAATTTTTCTAACATCATCAAAAGGATTGATATCTTCTCCATTCTCATTCCATCCTGGATTAAAAGTCAGAATATTTTCTTCAAACATTCCTTGAAATAAGCCTACTAAAGAGTTCTCATTATTCATGATGAGATAATTCTTATCTAAATCTCCACTTAAAACTTGGAAGCCTAACTTTTCATAAAATTCTTTGGAAACTTTAAGATCTTTAACTGCTAAGCTTATTGAAAATGCTCCTAATCTCATAATTTGATTGTATTGGTTCTTCAATCAAATTACAATTTTTTCAATAAAAAATGCATTCCGTAGCTGAATGACTTAATGTTTAGCAGATTTTAATTTCAATATTAAAAGATTAACTACAAATAAAGCGATCATTGTTATAGATATCATCAATATGTAAGTAGTTGCAAATGCAAGATTATGGCCAAAATTTAAGCCCACTTCATATACAGAAGCACTATCAAAATTAGTGAAAATTGAATAGACAAAAGTGAGTAAATAAGCAATGCCAATGAAGCTAAAAATAATTTTGAGGAATTTTTTAAGGTTTAGGTTGATCATAACAAAAGTATTTAAGGTTATTAAAATTCTAAGTCATATGAATTCATGAGTTTTCATTTATATTTATAAAGTTAAAAAAATATGGCAAGATCAGCATTTCTGATCCTGCCTAATATCTTAATTACAATATTGATTTAAATAATAATTAACGCTGCTGTCACCTAAGCTTTTCGCTTTATTCCAATCTTCACAAGCTTCAGTATCATTTTCCAATTGATAATTTACATTTCCTCTTAACTTATAATAAGAAGCGTCATCATTTTTTAATTCAATTGCTTTGTTTAAATCTTTTAAAGCTGGGAGAAAATTTTCAAGAACAGATTTAACATTTCCCCTGTAGTAATATGCCGAAGCATCTTCTGGGTTTAACTGAACTACTTTATCATAATCTTGTAAGGCACCTTCCCAATCTTCGGTTTCTTCTCTTAAAATTGCTCTGTTGTAATAAGCATCTGTATTATTAGGATCTAAAGTGATGGCCTTAGAATAATCTTCAGCTGCATATCTTACATTCCCTAAATACAAATAACACTGAGCCCTATACAAATAAATTGAAGCATCTGCTGGTGATGCCTCAGCAGCTTTGTTAAAATCATCTAAGGCTGCTTGATAATCTTCTAATTCTAAATACGACCTACCTCTTTTAAAATAAGAATCTGATTTAATAACATCTCCTTGAATTGCTCTTTCGAAGTAAGATACTGAGCCCACCCAGTCTTCTATTGCATAATATGATTCTGCTTTTATGTAAAATACTTGAGGGTTTCCTTCATCTAAATCTTCCAAAGCATCCACATCATCAATTACACCTTGATAGTTTTCCTTTTCATATCTTGCTACTGCCCTATTTTCATAAGCTCTGGCATAATCTGAATCTAAGGATAGCGCTTGATCATAATCTTTTATCGCTTCATCAATATTCCCTTGGAGCTGTTTAGCCTTACCTCTATTATTAAAATAAACCGCCTCATTTATTCCACCAGAAATAGCGGTATTATAATCGCTAATAGCTCCCGACAAATCATCCAATCTAAATTTAGTATTCCCTCTTAACGCATAAGCTTCATACAATTCTTTGTTGGCTGCAATTGCAATGTCAAAATCCTGAAGTGCATTCTGCCAATTGTTTAATGCATAATTGGATTTCGCTCTAAACAAATAAAGTTGATCCGCTTTGCTGCCAAATTCTTCGGCTTTATCGAAATCAGATAAAGCAATTTCATATTGCTCATTTCTAAAATTAATTACCCCTCTGTGAAAATAGGTTTCAGGGTGCTTATCCCCAAATGTAACTGCTTGATTCAAATCACTTAAGGCCGGATCAAGTTCTTCCTGTTGGAAATAGGCGTTACCTCTACCATAATATAAATCTGATGACTGATTCCCCATTTGAAATGCTTGATCCATCATATTAATGGTTTCACCATAATTCTCAAGATTATAATAACTTAATCCCATGCGTACATAAGTGTTATTGTCAACCTGACCCAATTCAACAGCCTTATTAAAATCAGTTAATGCACTCTCCCATGACTCTAAAAAGAAATGAGCATTTGCTCTATTTAATACACCTTGCGGATAATTAGGATCTATGGTAAGCGATTGGTTATAATCCTGTAAAGCTGCTTCGTAATTTCCAAGCTTTGCTTTTGCCTTACCTCTATTGTTATAAATGATTTCATCTTTTTGCCCTAAAGTAATAGCCTGATCATATGATTTAATTGCATCTTTAAATCTATCCTGACGGAATAAGGTATTAGCATAATTAAAATGAGTTGTTGGATTCTGTGTACCAAAGCCAATTGCTCTTTGAAGGAATTTACTTGCTTCCTCATATTGTTTTCCTTCGTATAAAGCATTACCCAAGTTTTCAACTACTTCTTTGTCTGTAACACCTTTGTCAATTGCTTTAGATAACTGTGTTGCTGCTTCCCTATAATTTTCAATGACAAAAAATGCATTCCCTATGTTGGCATACAATTCAGCTTCATCAATTCCACCTTCAATTGCTTTTTGATAATCGCTTATGGCTGGTCTATAATCTTCTTTGTTATATAAGATATTTCCTTTGAAATAATGTAATTGTGCATTTTTAACACCACCTGTGATTGCCGTTTGCATATTTTCTAAAGCCTTATCAAACTGCTGAGTTTGATAATAAGCCAAACCGAGCATTTCAGCCACCTGTGTACTTTTATTTTCTATTTTTTCTAAATCACTTATCGATCCACTATAATTCTTTTGCTGATAATAAGCTGTACCTCTGTTTAATAAGGCTTGTTCATAATCTGGTTTTTCTGTTAAAGCCAAATCATAATCTTTAACGGCTTCCGCTACCTTATCCTGTAAAAATTTAGCTTTCCCCCTATTGTTAAATAAAATAGGGTCTTTAGCTCCTAAATTCACAGCTTTTGTATAAGCCTCTTCAGCTCTAATTAAGTTTTGATTTCTAAAATATAAATTGCCTAAATTAAAATAAACATCAATAGATTTACTTCCCATATCGGAGGCTTTGGACAAGTCCATAATAGCCATATCTGCTGATTTCATTTCATTGTAGGCCAAGCCTCTTTTCTCATATAAGTTTATGCTTGTTTCACCTTGCTCTTCTGCTTTTGTTAAAGCTTCAGCAGCACTTCTAAAATTTCCAGCTTCAAATTGAGACTGACCTAAAGCATAATAGACTTGCTGTGTATTTTTCCCGCCTTGAATAGCAGAATTCAAAGCTCGCACTGCCTCTTCATAATTTTTCGTTTCGAAATAAGACAAGCCTATTATTTCATAATTATCTGCAGATCTATCCCCTCTCTGAAAAGCTTGCTTAACCGTTTCAATGGATTGCTCATACTCCTTTTTATTGAATTGAGCTTTTGCTAAAGCAGAAAATAAATCTGCTTCATTATAGGAGGCTTCTTTTGCTTTATTTAATGCAGCTATAGCTTTATCCCAATTTTGATTGGCATTTGCCATAAAGCCTTGATAGAGGAATAGCTTAGCCCCCGATGAACCTGATGCGATTGCTCTTTCAATGTTAATTTTAGCTTCTTGAGTATTCCCTGCTTCATATAATAAAATAGCATATTCTTCAAAAACTTCTGGTGACTTTGCTCCAGCTGCAATGGCTTTTTTGAAATACGAAATAGCTCCTTCATTTTGATTTAATTCAATTTTAGCTTTTGCTGCATTTTTGAAAAGAGTAGTATCGTTTACACCAAATGAAATAGCCCTTTCTAAATTTTGAATTGATTCTTGATATGCTCCTCTTTCATATTGAGCTGTACCTAGCAATTGAAAAATCTCTCCATCATTCGCACCTCTTTCTACAGCAGCTTTAAAATCAGCTATTGCTCTATCACTTTGGGAATCCTTTAAATAGGCAATCCCTCTGTTTTTGTAAGTTTTAACCTCATTATTGCCTCCACTAATTGCTTTACCGTAATTAATGATCGCTTCACTGTATTTCTCAGTATTAAATTGAGCTTCTGCTAATTGAAGAAATACTTCTTGATCATTAGTACCTTGCTGAATTGCTTTTTTGTAATCTTCAATTGCTTTTGACCAATCCTCTGTTTTGAAATAAGCGGCTCCTCGGTTTTCTAGTGCAGTTTGATAATTAGCTTTTAATCCTAATGATGTAGTATAATCAGCAATTGCAGCCTCATATTTTTCAGTTAGAAATTTAGCTTTCCCTCTATTATTGAATAAGATCTCAGATTCATATCCCAACTTCTCTGCCTGATCATAAGCATTTATTGCGTTGGCATATTTCTCATTTTTGAAGTATGCATTCCCTAAATAATAGCTCACTTTCGGATCTTTGAATTCTAATTCAACTGCCTTTTCCAAATCAGGAATGGCTTGACTGATTTGATCCAATTCGTAATGAGAAATCCCTTTATAGGCATACCATTTAGCCTCATTAACTTTTTCTTTTTGAGCTTGTGCAAAATCATTAATTGCTTCAGTATACTTATTAAGCTCAAAGTATGCGAAAGCCCTAATTGAATAAGCTCTAGGGCTAGATTTTATTTTAAAAGCATTGGTTAGATTTGAAATTGTCTTATTATAATCTTTAGCTTCAAATGCTGAGAAGCCTGCCATCTTCCATGCAAAATCATCTTTCGGATTTTGGTTAGCAAACTTTTCAAATGTATTAATTGAATTAGCCCAATCTTCACTTGCATAAGCATTCAATGCAGATAATAAATGTGCGTTTTCACTAATCCTATTGGTAAAATTTGAAAACCCATTGGTGATTGGGTTGGCCTTTTCTAATCGAGATATATCAATAATTACGGCTCCATTTATGCCATCCGCCTTATTTAAAATAAAGCCTTGAATTTTATCATTTTCTACAACAGCGGCTCCAATAGCATCTTTATTCAGATTATCAGGTATTACGGCAAAAACACCATATCCTTCTATTTCAGAAGCACTCGCTACACTAACATTCGATTTTTTCACATCCTGTATAGCATCAGCTCTTAGCATATTAAAACTGGCTCCTTTCTTAATAATTCCTTCCCCAAGATTAGCCTTTTGGAATTTAATAGTCAGATTATTATCTACTGCAAATTTCACTAAGCCACTAGCTGGATCATGAGCATTTATAGTAGAAATATTATGAACGCTGCTATCCTGAGTAAATACTTTAGCGCTCGTGGCTTCTAAAAAAAGGTTCTGATGTGTGACCCCAGTTCCTTGGCCATCAATAATTATTGCAGTTCCTTTTTGAAGAGGTTGACCAGCACCATTATAGGTTTGAACAAAATATAAACTTTGCTCAGTTTGAGAAAAAGCAATTGCTGAACTAATAAAAAGAATTAGGGTCAGTATATTTCTATATATTTTCACCATGAATTAATGATTTAAAAAGATTGACGAAAATTATTGAATTTTTGGCGCTTATGGAAGAAAATAACCGCTTTAGTTATACATCTTGGTTAAACTAATTCTGTTAATTAAATTGAAATCTAAATTTTATAACTATGAAAAAGACATACCAAATCATTTTTCCCTTATTCATTATCTTAATTCTAGTGGCTTGTGATCCTACAACCAGGAAATCTCCCGAAGAAAAAGAAATAAGTACAGAACAAGTAGCCGGACCAAAAGAAGTAATGCAAGGCCCTATAAGCCTTGTGATTCATGGAGGAGCAGGTACTATTAAAAGGGAAAATATGACTGAAGAAAAAGATGCTGAATACAGAGCTAAGTTAGCAGAAGCATTGGAAGCAGGTTATGCTAAACTAGAAGATGGTGCTCCAGCAATGGAAGCGGTTATAGCAGCTATTCAGATTATGGAAGAATCACCACTTTTTAATGCGGGGAAAGGAGCAGTTTTTACAAACGAAGGTAAAAATGAGCTTGACGCGGCTGTTATGGATGGAAAAACAAGGAATGCAGGAGCAGTTGCGGGTGTATCCACTATCAAAAGCCCTATTGAAGCTGCTTTATCTGTTATGAAAGATAGTCCACATGTGATGATGGCTGGAAAGGGAGCTGAAAAATTCGCTGCTGAACAAGGCTTAGAAATCGTTGACCCAGAATATTTCTTCACCCAAAGTAGATATGATGCACTTCAAAGGGTAAAAGCAAGAGAAGAAGAGAAAGGAAGAAGTGCGGCATTATTAGATTTTCCAGATAGTAAATTCGGTACAGTAGGCTGTGTAGCGTTAGATAAAGATGGAAATATTGCGGCTGGAACTTCAACAGGTGGAATGACCAACAAAAGATATGGCAGAATTGGTGATGCACCTATTATTGCAGCAGGTACTTATGCCGATAATCTAACGTGTGGTGTTTCTGCTACGGGCCATGGAGAATATTTCATTCGATCGGTAGTAGCTTATGATATTGCCGCTAAAATGAAATATGCAGGAATGAGTTTAGAAGCTGCTGCTAACAAAGTAGTGTATGATGAGTTAGTTGAGTTTGGTGGTGGCGGTGGAATCATTGCCTTGGATAGAGCAGGAAACATCAGCATGCCTTTCAATACATCCGGAATGTACAGAGGCTATATGAATGAAAAAGGCACACCTAAAGTATATATATACGAAGACGAAAAATAGAATATCTCAATACAGTAAAGAGCCATGTTTCATATGCATGGCTTTTTTTATTTTAATCTATCTAATTTAAATACTTTTGTAAATATCTTCCTCCCTTCTGATTTTGTATAGATTATGTAGAGGTCATTCTTCTAATGATTAAACAAAACTGTATTTTTTTAATATATCTCAAATATTATTTGGCTGGGAATTTAATCTATCCTATGTTGAAGTTTTAAGAATACTTTACTTACTTATGTATAAGTAATTAGCTATAATACAATATAAAAGAGATATTTAAGAATCTACACATATTGAATAAGTAAAAGCTAAATAAAACTAATCCCCAGCTTTTCAAAAATTTCAATCTCTGTTAAAATCTTGAAAATGTATTTTTTTAATACACCAAAATCCCTTTGATATAAAATTGATGGAAAGTTGATTCGTCTAAAATATCTCCAAATATGGTATTAATGCTTTATTTAAAGGTAACTTGTAAGATTAATAATTGCATATGAACAAGAACACAGTAAAATTTAACACAACAGACAATCGGGAATTTGTTAGCACTTTAAGATTAAGAGTAAATCAATATTTCAAAGATCAAAAAATTACAAAATACGCGAATAACCGAATGAAAATTAAAACAGCTTTTATGTTATTGCTGTATTTTATTCCGCTAGTACTAATGCTTAGCGGTATTATCAATAGTGTTGGATTAGTGATTGCTATGTTTTTTGTAATGGGATTTGGAATGGCAGGAATAGGCCTATGCGTTATGCATGATGCAAACCATGGCGTTTATTCGAAAAATAATTTAGTAAATAAAGCTTTGGGCTTTACAGCCAACTTTATTGGTGCTTATCATATTAACTGGAAGATACAACACAACGTATTACACCATTCTTTCACCAATATTAATGAATACGATGAAGATATTGACAAAAAGGGCATCATAAGATTTTCACCACATCAAGAAAGAAGAAGCTTTTTTAAATTTCAGGCATTTTATGCTCCAATATTATACGGTTTAATGACCTTTTATTGGTTGATTGCTAAAGATTTAGATCAATTAATACGATACAATAAGCGAAATTTATTGAAAGCTCAAGGTTTAAGCTTCTCAAAAGGACTGGCCACAATGCTATTTCATAAAAGCTGGTATATTATGCTTACGTTGGTAGGTCCAATATTAATGACAAGTGTAATTTGGTGGCAAGTAGCCTTAGGCTTTTTATTAATGCAATTTATTAGCGGTTTGATCCTTGCTTTAATTTTTCAACCCGCACATGTTATAAATGAAACTCAGTTCTATGAAGTAGATGAAAAAGGAAGTGTAGAAAATAATTGGGCAATTCATCAATTACATACTACTTCAAATTTCGCTAACTCATCATCATGGTTTTCATGGATTGTTGGTGGCCTTAATCATCAAATTGAGCATCATTTATTCCCAAATATATGCCACATTCATTATAGCAGTATAGCTCCTATAGTTAAGAAAACAGCAAAAGAATTTGGCATACCTTATCATCATCATAAGTCATTCTATGCAGCTTTAAAGAGTCATTTTTCTTTATTAAACCAATTAGGAAATGGGGAATATGATAAAAAATTAGCTTTAGCTACTGTTGCTAGTTAAATAGCCTTTACATCAAAAAAAAGCCCTGAAGTTGATGAATTTCAGGGCTTTTCTATTTCAGGACGTCACAACGTCACAAATTATTTAAAATCTAATTTACATCTCTTTTTGCAATCAATACATAATTTAATGCAACACTGATGACCAACCATGCTAAGGCAATAATTGCACTACTTACTTTTACATAATCTTGAATTTCCATGAATACATACCGTTGAAATGGGATTTCAATCAAATTATTTACCGCATGAATTGGGAAAAGTGTAATTAACCAATGATCATCAAATTTATAATTTAGAATCCCTACTATGGCTGGTTCCAAAAATATGGCGTAAAAACACAGTCCTATTATAGCAAAACCTGCTTTTTTCAATAAAATAGATATGAGCATAGCCAGATTAAGGAATGTAACCAGCTCTAGAAAATGAGCCAATAAAAACTCCATATCGTTTATATACATACTGAAAACGAAATTAGTCCCGTAAAACAGTCCCATTAAAGTACCTGCAAGCCAAATCACCAACATATTAAACAAACTAAATCCAAAGATTAAAGTCTGTTTAGCAATTAAGAACTGAGAGGGCGACATTCCATCAATAATGTTCTGTCGGATCGTCCTATAACTATATTCATTAGTTACTGAAATGATCACTATGAAAGCTAAAAAGAACTTTAAGTAGGATGCCAAATAAGTGAGATTTTGCCATACATCCGGAAAATCATAAAAAGGAATAATATTTGGGCTAATCCCTTGAAATTCAACACCTGAATTGGTCATCCAGGAAAGTAAAATTTTAACGCTACTCATGATCAGCAATAGCAATAAAAAATACAGAGAAGCTAACCTTATGAAGGTTTTATAATTTTTCAGCTTTAGCCATTCGATTTGTAAATATTTCAATATCATTCGTTTCCGGATAAAAGTTGTAAAAATTGTTTCTCTAATGACTTATTGATATATGAAAGATGAGTTAAGATGATTCCATTTTTAATTAAATATTGATGGAATTCATGAATAGGGGTGTCATTAGACAATTGCACCTCTAACCTACCTAAATTATTAAGTTTCATATCAACAAAAGCAGGGAATTTACTGGCTACTGATTTCAGATTATCTAAATCTTCTGCCATTAGTTCAATCCCTTCATTTCCCATTAGGCTTTCGGCAACAGTTCCTTGGAATATCTTCTCACCTTGCTTTAATACAGCAAAATGAGTGCATACTTTTTGCACTTCATCTAGCAAATGACTCGCCAAAATAATGGTCTTACCTTTTTCAGCAATATTGATAATCAGCTCTCTGATTTCAGCTATACCTTGAGGATCTAAACCGTTAGTAGGTTCATCAAGTATTAACACTTCAGGGTCCGACAGCAAAGCAGAAGCAATGGCTAAACGCTGTTTCATACCCAAAGAATAACTTTTAAATGGCGATTCCGCTCTATTCCCTAAACCCACTTGGGTTAATACTTCTAAAATTCTTTTTTCTGGAACCTCCTTAATTTTACAAACAATCTTCAGATTTTGAATCCCTGATAAATAAGGATAGAAAGTAGGGCTTTCTAAAATAGCACCCAAATTTCTTCTTTGAGCTGCTGTGGGTTCCTTACCAAACCATTTATAAATACCAGAATCCTTTTGAACAACCCCTAATAAAATTCCTAAAGTAGTACTTTTACCACTACCATTTGGCCCTAACAAGCCAAAGACTGTTCCTTTTTCAACTTTTAATTCAAGATTATTAACAGCCTGAATTTTGCCATAGCGTTTATTCAGTCCTGAAATCTCTAGTATATTTTCAGCCATAAATTTTATTCTTCGGTTGTCGTATTTTTTTCTACCTCTTCATCAATTTCATCCTTGTAAGCCTCTCTTATTTTGCGCGCTTTCTCTCTCTGCTTTTCTCTTTTATCCTTATCTTGGATGAAATCTCCGATAGGGCCAAAATTTAAATCTGACTTCATGAGTTGAGGAAGTTTAGATATATCAAAGGCACCTTCTAAAAAGCCTACAAAAATACCTTCTTTCGTTTCTGCAGTCGCAAACAAAATATCATCTCTGCCCTCAGGAGTTTTAACCTCTATATCTGATCCTTCAATTCTGGCGGTAAAAATAGATTCCCAACCCGTAAAGTCCTGATTGCTTTTCCATTCCTGAAATTTCATTTCATTTGAATCTGATTTCAATTGTATCTGAAGAATATGAAGCTTTTTGATTCCTTTTGTCGCCTCTGCAAATTCAGGATTATTATTAGCATTAATCATCTTTATATTACTAGGATAAAGATTGATATTTAAAGTATGAATACCTTCTTCTTGAAGGCTTTTTAATGGGTCTTCTATCTTCTTGTTGCAAGAAAATAGTATTAAGGTTGATAGCAATGATAAGATTAGTAGTCGCATAGTTTTTAGTTTAAATAGAAATAGCAAGATGAAGATATACTTCATCCTGCTAATATTTTAGTTTATTATTGATTAGTTTTTCTCATCTTCCATATTCTCAAGCTGCTCTAAATTTTCCATTCCTGAAATATTTAAGCCATTAGCCATTTTCGACATTTGTTTCAAATCGATATCTCCAAATATACTAGCGGCTACGAAACTACTGTCACTACCCACTAACATTACTAACTCACTTACCATACCTCCTTTTTCTTGAATTAGAAATCGAATATCAGAATCACCGTCTCTCACGGTCATCAATTCGTCATAACCTCTGGCAAAGGCTTTATTTGCTTCAGAAAATAAAGATGCTCCATCACTTGTTTTACTGTTAGCAATCAACTTAATACCTTTTAAACCACTTACTGCCTTCTTCATGGCTTCACCATCTTCTCCTTCTACTTCAAAATTTGAGAATAATTCAATCATTCGCTGGTTCACTGAAACTATAGTAAATGATTCGTTCGAAGCATATTTATCATAAAATTTCATGAACTCCGAGTTCTGTGCCTGTGCTGCCAAACTTACTAAAGCTAAAACAACTATTAATCCTATCTTTTTCATTTTTATTCTATTTTTATTTGTATTCACTTATAATTATTAATCACTAAGGTTTTAGATATTTTAAGTACAGTGTTCGAATTTATGTCTAGACTCCAGTACTTAAATCTTTTTTAACTATCTCCTTTTTCTTTATTCTGTTTTCTTTCTGGTTGAAATGTATTTTTCACTTTCTCCTGTGCTGTATTGATCATTTCAAGCGAGCTTAAATGTTTTCTACTATGATTCATCATAGAAGCCATCAGTTCCAAAGTAGCTTTAGCCTCTAAATATGCTTTTTCTTCTTGCTGAGCTAGTTCTCTTCTTTCTTGTTGCAACGGCATCCACCAGGCAAAGAAACCAAGGGCAAAGGCAACTAATACAGAAGCTGCTATTTTCATCCAATTCCATTGGTCTTTAGATTTTGATTTTGAATGAATTTTATTCATTACTTGATCATCGAAATCTTCACCCAATGTTAGGTTTTGTTTCAGCTCTTCCTGGCTTTCAAACCACTCCGCCATCTGTAACAACTCTCCCTCTAATTTATTTTTATTGGCTTTCAGTTCACTTTTGAACTGCATTTCTTCTACTTGGCTAAGCTCTCCTAACCAGTATTTTTCAAGCCAAATTTCTAAAGTTTTTAATGCCATGATCATTTATTTTTTGCATGCTAGCTTTCAAATATTTTCTTGAGCGATATAAATCAGTTTTAACTTGTGACTCTGAAATTTCCAAAGTCTCTGCAATTTCCTGATAACTATTCCCCTCTACTTCTCTTAATATGAAGACTGTTTTTTGCTTCTCGCTAAGTTGCTCTAAAACGTCTTGCAATATTTTCCATTGGTCTTGCCAAACAGAAATTGTGCCTGGATCTTGACCAAAAGTCTTTTCTAACTTGAGTGAATCTTGATGCTTTTGAACTGTCTTTTGCTTTCTAAGTCTATCAAGGCAAATGTTTTTTACAATTTGCATCCCCCAAGCTTCAGGGTTTTCCACCCTATCCCAATCCGATCTTTTATCCCAAATCTTAATTAAAGCCTCTTGAACTGCATCTTTAGCCTCTTCTTCATCTTTCATGTAAAAGAAGCTGAAGCGATAAAGCTTATTCTTTTGACTCAGGTAAATATTTTTAAAATAGTTCTCTTCGTTCATTTCATGTGTTTAAAAATGTTATTCATCGGCCACATGGAACTTGACAAAATAAAAGAGTGAAATTCTTAATTCTTTTTAAACTCTCGTTTTGTTTCGTTTCATAAAGTAGATGCACAAGTGAATTAAAAGTTACAGCAAGTTGAAGTATTTTTTTAAATCTTATCCTACAACGATATAATTTATTGATTTTCAGTTAATTAATTTTATTAAAAATATTAAAATTAATTTAGATAGTGTCAGGAATAGTAGAATCCGCTATATTCAGATATATTTATCTGTATTATGAGATCGATTTTTTGTCTATTAGCGATTAGCCTATTTACTAATTTTATGATATATTCTCAGGAAAGAGAAAATCATCTAATCTTCTGGGAGAAATTAGAAGCACATTGTGGAAAAGCATATGCCGGAGAAGTAGTAACCGCTCCAGTTCCTGAAGATTTTCAAAAGAAAGATCTAATCATTCATTTTAAGTCATGTGGGGAAGGGCAAATAAGAATCCCCTTTGTAGTAGGTGAGAACAGGTCAAGAACCTGGGTTTTTACATTAAGCGATCGCAATATTGAATTAAAACACGATCACAGAAATAAAGATGGAAGTCCTGCGGAAATAACTATGTACGGAGGTACCAGCCCTAATACAGGTTTTGAACAAATGCAGTATTTCCCAGCAGATCAACAAACAGTAGATATGATTCCATATGCTGCTGGCAATGTATGGTGGGTTAGTATTTCAGATTCAGTATTTACTTATAACCTTAGAAGAGTTAGCAGTGATGCCCCAATCCGATTAGAATTTGATTTAACTCAAGAAGTAGAAGCACCTGCATCACCCTGGGGTTGGGAATAATCCGAAATTGTCAGCTGGCTTACAAAGAATAGTCCTTCTTACTGTAACCTAAACTTCAATTAGGGAGTGTACTAGTTTTATCAATAAATAAAAGATAAAACTTAATATGGATTATAATCAAGCACTCTTAAAACCTTTCAAACTAGGAGACTTAGAATTAAAGAATAGAGTTGTAATGGCTCCAATGACCAGAAGCAGAGCAGATAACGAGCAAAAAGCTGCGAATGCTGAATTACAGGGACTGTATTACAAACAACGTGCTTCTGCAGGATTAATCATTACAGAGGGCTCTCAGATATCAGAAAAAGCGGTTGGATATATTAACACTCCAGGAATTCATACTAAAGCTCAAACTGAGGGATGGAAAGAAGTTACCAAAATGGTGCATGATGAAGGAGGTAAAATATTTCTTCAATTATGGCACGTAGGTAGAATGTCTCATCCAGATTTTCATAATGGTGAACTTCCACATGCACCCTCTGCGATAAATCCAAATTCAAAATCTTATACTCCAGAAGGATTTAAAGAAACTGAAACTCCGAAGGAAATGACATTGGAGGATATCAAACAAACCATTCAGGATTTTAAAAATGCTGCAGCAAATGCTTGGGAAGCTGGATTTGATGGTGTTGAAATACATTCTTCTAACGGATACCTGTTACATCAATTCTTTAGTTCTACTTCTAATAAAAGAACTGATGAATATGGCGGTTCAAAAGAAAATAGATCAAAAATCCTATTCGAAATTATAGATGCAATTAAAGAAGTAATGCCTGAAAACAGAATTGGCTTGAGGTTAAATCCTTCTTTACATGGCATTTTTGGAATGGAATTAAATGAAGAAACAATTCCAACCTTTGATTATATAATAGAAAAATTAAATGATTACGATTTAGCTTATTTACATCTTTCTGAACCATTCAATGATGTATCAGATATAGAGTATGCGGTAACTGAAATCGCCAAAAGATATAGACCTATTTATAAAGGTAATTTGATGATCAACGCTCATTTTGATAGAGAATCAGGCAATAAAGTGATTGAAGAAGGTGATGCTGATATGGTGGCATATGGAAAACCATATATTTCAAATCCTGATTTAGTGGAACGATTTGCTGCGAAAGCTGAGCTAGCAGAATATGATACTGACACCTTCTACACCCCTGGTCATAAAGGCTATACGGACTATCCTAAATTGAAAGAAATAGAAGCATAATGAATGATAAAAAAAACCACTCCAAACTGGAGTGGTTTTTTAGTAATCGAATCAAAAAGTCCCGACTCAAGCGAATAACCATAAATAAAAATCACTTGAAGTCGGGTATTAAATAGAACCACTATTTAACTATGAAAAAGTAATTAATTCCAACCACCACCAAGCGCTTGATAAATATTAACTTTAGCATTCATTTGTTCTCTTTTCGTTTCTACTAATTCAAACTTAGATTCCAAGGCATCTCTTTGGGTTAATAGTACCTCCATATAATCTGCCCTGGCAGATTTGAATAGATTATTCGCTATCTCAATGGATTCATTCAGTGCCTGTACTTCTTGCTGTTTTAAGTCATAGCTCTTATTCAAGTTATCAACTTTGGAAAGCTGATTTTTCACTTCCATGAAAGCATTCAATACCGTTCTATCATATTCATAAACTGCTTGAATTTGCTTAGCATTGGCTGTATAATAATTCGCTTTAATTGCCCTTCTATTAATTAAGGGAGAAACTAAGTCTCCTGCCAAATTAAACAGCATCGACTCTGGAGTTTGAATTAAATAAGCAGGATTAAAAGCTTGCAATCCTATACCAGCAGAAATATCAAGAGTAGGATAAAAATTAGCTTTAGCTACTTTAATATTTAGCTTTCTAGCTGCTAATTCCAATTCTGCTCTTCTTATATCCGGTCTGTTTTCCAATAGTTGAGACGGAATACCTGCTTGAATACTGTCCGATAATATTTCTATAATATCTTGAGTACTTCTTTCAATAGGCTGTGGATATCTACCAAGCAGATAATTGATTTTATTTTCAGTCTCAATTATTTGCTGCTTAATTCCATACTGCAAAGAGCGCGTATTTAATACTTCAGCTTGAAATTTACGAACTGCTAATTCCGTAACCCTCGATGCTTGTTTTTGAAGTTTTACAATCTTTAAAGCATTAGATTGAATCTCGATATTCTGATTTAGAATTTGTAATTGATTATCTAAAGCCAGTAACTCATAATAGGAATTCGCAATTTCTGCTACCAATTGAGTGATTAAGAAATTCTTACCTTCTTGAGTTGCTAAATACTCCTTTACTGCAGATTCTTTAGCATTTCGCAATTTACGCCAAATATCAACTTCCCATGATGCAATAGCACCTAATTGAAAATCTGGAACAGGTTCCGGCATTTCTCTACCGGGTTCAATATCGGTAGTAGCCTCACTGGCTCCTTCTGGAGTATAGCGCGCTTTTTTTTCAACACCACTTCCTGCTTTAAGATCTAGGTAAGGAAGATACTCTCCCTTCCTAGCTCCTATTTCAAATTTTGCAATGGCGATTTCCTGAAACATAATATTCAATTCCTGATTTCTATTTAGCGCAGTATCAATTAAGGCCAGCAAATGTGGGTCAGAAAAGTATTCTTTCCAGTTCAGCTGAGCCATATTAGTACTGTCTTGCTTAGCACTAAATTTTTCAGGAATTGAATTATTAACCGATTTTTCTATTAATGATGGGGTTTTACAGCTTGTCATAAAAAAGACTGTAAAAACAACCCCCAATCCTATATATAATAATCTTTTATTCCTCATTTTTTATCTTGATGTTCTGTTAAAGGATATTCTTCTTCATATTTGATGAGGTGTTTACCATCTGCTAGTTTCGCAAAAATGTAGTATAAGCCAGGTACTATAATTACACCGAATACAGTACCAAATAGCATTCCTCCTAAGGCTGATGCCCCAATCGTTCTGTTACCTATTGCTCCTGCACCAGAAGCTAACACCAATGGAATTAGACCTGCAATAAAAGCGAAAGATGTCATTAAGATTGGCCTAAACCTCACTTTGGCACCTTCAATTGCTGCATTGAAAATACTGGCTCCTGCTTGTCTTTTCTGAACAGCAAACTCAACTATCAATACAGCATTTTTACCTAATAGACCAACCAACATTATCAAACCAATTTGAGCATAAATATCATTGTCCAATCCTAACATTTTAAGCAATAGGAATGAACCAAATACACCCACCGGTAGTGAAAAGAAAACAGTTAAAGGAATTATGAAACTTTCATATTGTGCTGCTAATACTAGGTAGACGAATATGAGTACGATTACGAAAATGTATAATGACTCATTTCCTCTTTGAGCCTCATCATAAGAAAGGCCTTCCCAGGCTATATCATAACCTTTTGGCAGTGTTGTACTGGCTACTTCTTTTATAGCCTCAATTGCATCTGCAGTAGTATAACCCTTTGCAGGCAAACCTCTGATTGCTGCAGAATTATACATATTATATCGAGTCACCTCATTGGGCCCTTGTTTTTTCTTAAGCGTCATAAAGGCCGAATAAGGAACCATCTCACCCTCTTCATTTTTAACATATAAGTTTAGTACGTCCTTAGGCAATCTTCTAAACTTCGGATCAGATTGAACATACACTTTAAAGAATCGTCCAAATCGGATGAACCCTTGTTCGTATGTACTACCAATCAATATGTTCAGATTTTCCATTGCTTTTCCAATAGAAACCCCCTTCTGCATGGCTCTTTCATTGTCAATCACCAATTCATATTGAGGATAGTTGGCTGCAAAGAATGTGAATAGACCTGAAAGCTCTTTTCGTTCTCTTAGGTTATCCATGAACTGATTATTTATCTTTTCAAATTCCTGATAGTCAGTATTCGTTGTTTGATCTAATAATCGCATGGAGAAACCACCAGAGGAACCGAAACCTGGAATTGCAGGTGGCTCAAAGAACTCAACTATGGCACCTAAATTCTTCGACTTTTCTTCGAGTTCTTCCATAATTTCTTTTACAGAATGCTCACGTTCAGACCAGTTTTTTAAGTTAATCAAACAAGTACCAGCATTTGAACCTCTACCTTCTGTCATGATTTCATATCCAGCTAAAGAAGATACGGTTTCTACTCCTTCAATTTCTTCACAAATTTCCTGAAGACGTTGCGAAACTTCATTGGTTCTTTCAAGCGTTGAGCCTGGAGGAGTTTGAATGATCGCATAAATAGTACCTTGATCTTCACTTGGAATAAAGCCTGTTGGTAAAATTTCATTTTCTAAAAAGATACCAGCACCAAAGGCTAATAAAATACCAAAGGTCAATACTCTCCTATTTACTATTCGCTTCAATAGCCCTGTGTATGATCCCGTTAATTTATCAAACCCTCTATTGAAACTATCTAAGCCTTTGGTAAGGAAGTTTTTCTTTTGCTCTTTACCATGATTATTTTTTAACAACATTGCACAAAGTACTGGTGTAAGCGTTAAGGCTATAATTGCTGAAATCACAATCGCACTGGCCATTGTAATAGAGAACTGTCTGTAGAAAGTACCTACAGGACCGACCATAAAGGATATTGGTAAGAACACCGACACCATAACCGCTGTAATAGCGATAATTGCACCACTAATTTCACCTAATACCTTTTGTACAGCCTTGTAAGGTGTGATTTTAGGGTTTTCAGCAAATTTAGCATGTACGGCCTCCACTACTACTATGGCATCATCCACCACAATACCAATGGCTAAAACTAGAGCGAAAAGCGTAACTAAGTTGATGGAGAGTCCAAAAAATTGTATGACAAAAAATGCTCCTATCAGAGATACTGGTACCGCTAAAATTGGGATCAAAGTAGAACGCCAATCGCCTAGAAATATAAATACTACTAAAGCCACTAAAATAAAGGCATCTCGCAAAGTATGGGTAACTTGTTCAATGGAGGCATCTAAGAATTTAGATACATCATAACTGATTTTATAATCGACCCCTGGAGGGAAATCAGCTTTCATTTCCTTCAAGGTTTCTTTTACTTCCGCTATAACCTCACTGGCATTACTACCATAGTTTTGTTTTAATACAATTGCTGCTGAAGGTTTACCATCTAAATTAGAATAGATATCAAAAAACTCACTTCCTAATTCTACCTTAGCTATATCACGTAAATGGATGCTCTCCCCTTCAGCATTTGCCCTCACAATTATATTTTCATATTCTTCCGGTTGATTACGCCTCCCTTTATAGGTTAAAACGTACTCTAAAGATTGAGCTTCAATTCCAGAACTTCTACCTATTCTACCTGGTCTACCTACAATACTTTGTTCCTCTAAAGCTTTCATCACTTCTTCGGTAGAAATATCGTAAGCTCGCATACGATCAGGATTAAGCCAAATTCTCATAGCATATTTCCTACTCCCTAAAATTTGAGCTCTGGCTACACCTTTAATCCTTTGTATTTCCGGAATCATTTTAACATTAGCATAATTGTACAGAAACTTCTCATCCATACTCTTATCCTTACCATATAAGTTGACATACATCAACATACTTGGTTGTATTGGGGTGATTACCACACCTTCCCGTTGAACAAGTTCTGGAAGTAGTGGCATCACCTGATCCACCCGAGTCTTGACTCGTATTACGGCTTGATTGGGATCTGTACCCGGTTCAAAAATAACTCTTAAAGTTGCCTCACCGGCACTGGTTGCATCCGTTGCGATATAACGCATACCTTGCACACCATTTATTGAATTTTCTAATGTAACTAGTGTAGATTTCACCAGTACGTCAGCACTAGCACCAGGATATGCAATAAATATATTGACAGTAGTGGGTGCAATCTTAGGGAATTGAGAAATAGGCAATTGTCTAATCGCTAGCATCCCAACAAATACGATAATAACCGATATCACAATAGCCAATACCGGTCTATGTATAAACCTTTTAAACATTAATTCTTAAGTTTTAGGATTATAAATTATTCTGCGTAAAGCGCTAATTGTGAAATTGCTTTATGGGGCTCCTCGAAATCGTAATGGATTTCGTCATTATCTCTTACTAGTCTTAATCCTTCGAGTAAGATTTTATCGCCTTCATTTAAGCCTTCTGTTACGGCAAACAGATGTGGAATCTCTTCACCTATCTTAATTTCACGTTGATGAACACGGTTTTCCTCATCAATTACGAAAACATACTTCTTTTCTAAGTTTTCGAATGTTGCTTTTTGCGGAACTAACAATGCATTCTTTAGAGGAATATTCATTAATATATTACCCGTTTCACCGTGTCTCAATAATCCTTTTGGATTTGGAAAAGTCGCTCTGAAAGGGATATTACCTGTTTCATGATTAAAATCAGCTTCAATGGTCTCCACTATTCCAGTTTGATCAAAAACCTTATTATTAGCCATGAGCAAATTCACTCTCATTAAACTATCTCTATCCAAATTACTCATATAATCGAGATACTCCGCCTCAGGTACATTATAATATACCCACATCTTAGTATTATCTGACAAATGAGTAAGCAGTTCACCCTCTTCAATTAAACTCCCCTGACGAACATGGAATCGATCAATTATACCATTGAATGGTGCACGGATTTCAGTGAAATCGAGATGTACTTTTGCCAAGGCTAACTCTGCCTTAGCTTTTTCATACTTTGCTTTGGCCATTGCTAATTCAGTTGGTGATACAATATCACTATCGGCCAAATTCTTGGTGTTTAAAAATTCAATTTCTGCAAAATTAACCTCTGCTTCAGCTTTTTGAAGTTCCGCTTCATATAGCCTGGGCATAATTTTGAATAGCAATTGGCCTTCTTTTACAAATTGACCTTCATCTACATAAATCTTCTGTAAATATCCTCTTTCTTGAGCTCTTAGTTCAATATGTTGAATTGAATGGACCTGACTTACATATTCTTTGGTAAATGAAGTATCCATTCTAACTGGTGAAGTAACTAGAAACGATCTTTCAGCCTCTTCTTCTTGATGTTTTTTTGATTCACAACTAGTAAATATTATTACACTAGTTAATGTGAAAAGCATGAGTAATTGCCTCATAATATGATAACTAATTTTAATTTTTTTAAAATGAAATTGGGTTGAGCAGTCTTCATAATGCCCATAATTTGCATTTTGTAGAAGTAAATTATCTACAGAGAATGCAGTGTTATTTTAAAAAATTAAACTAGGTAGTCTTTCCAGCAATGGAAAAGTATGTAAAGAGGGATTTTGTAACTCTTAGCTACTACTCCATAAAAGGTAGCATCAAAAGAGTTTAAATAAGGATCAATTAAATCCTCTATTTGGTTATTAGAAAATTCTCCATCATAATCAGTATCTGAATTTTCTTCGTTTTCTTCTTCACCATTTTTTTGTGAGGAAGATTCATCTTCTGGAAAATCTGATATTGGAGATTGATTATCTGATTCTTGATCAGTAAAAAAAGTGGAAAATTTTTGTGATTGAGCTTCAAAAATAGAAATGCTAGGATCATTCTGAACAGCTTCTGCGTTTGCAGACATAATAATTCCTAATGACAGAATTATCTGCCAAAAGAATTTTTTCAATATGTCGCTGTTTGTTTTTAGCATTTACCTATTTGAATGAATCGCAAATATAGTTTTTAATCGTTGAAATAAAGAAAAAGTTTTTGAAATCTATATTTTAATGATTTTACATATGTTATAAATAGCTCATTAAAAGAAAATTATAAAACTATATGGATTACATGAAGCACATTAAAAATCAAATAAAACGGGAATTATTGTGGACGAACCTTTAAGTGTAAAAGCTAAACCTGTCTCTATATCATTCACTTACAAAAGTAATATTTATTATAAAAAACTTTATTTTAAGATAAACGTGTCAAAGAATTGAATAATACAGCTTGCAATTTTATGTAATGTTGTACATTTGTAGCCCTTCAAACGGAAGGAGCAAAAATTGACATATGGGGTTGACCGGTATTGACGGTAAGTGTGAATTATGTATTAGCATGCAGGGTGGAGAATGTACATCCTTAAGTAATTCATTCCAACTATAATTGGCGAATCTAATTACGCCATGGCTGCATAATCTTAAATTTTATTTAAGATAAAGCTTTAAGGGTTGAGTCCCCAAAGGGATTCCCCGGCCACATTCCTCGTTCCTTCGTTTTTCCGGGAGCGATCAAGGAGTGTCGACTAGGAGAAACTAGCGTGGTGATGCTATTAAGCCATTGCGAAACTAAAGTAGCTAAGGCCTGCAACAGGACTGTTACTTTCCATAACAGGCTCGAAAATCTAATTAGTAACTAAGCATGTAGAAAATGCATCGTTTCCTTATCCGGACGAGGGTTCGAATCCCTCCAACTCCACAATAAAAAGAAAGACCATCTGTAAGTTGTTCATTTACAGATGGTTTCATTCTCACTTTAAAATCTAGTGTCTATTCAGTGTCATTAGTTCTTACTTTTTACTTTTAAATAAATCTTTTTTAAGAATGTAATTAAAAAGACCTTTACCCGCTTCTGTTACAGTGTAATTTCCTCGAAATTCATCTAACTCACCATCAAACAACTTTTCTACTAAATCGAAGTTTTCTAATAAGTAAATTTTCTTTTTGGAGTTTCCATCTAATGAGGGAGCATAAGGAGAATGCTCTACTAAATTTTGTTCTGCTATTTCTAAAAATTGGTCAAATAATCCATTCTCTTTTAATCCTTTTATTTTTTGTTCGAAAGCACTATCTCCAGAATCTCCTCCAAATGAAAAGTCATCCCAGGTATTTTTTTCTGTCAAATCTGCTACCTGCTCTTTTAATTTAGTCAATTCAGCATTTAATGTTTTATTGGTATTCCTTAATTGTGACATTTCATTTGCACCTGAAATCTCTTCTTCAATTTTCCTTTGGGTGGCAGCAATACTTAACTTCCTTTTTAATTTTTCTTCTTTAATTTCCAGCTTAATTGCATTTCTCTTTATCTTATTAATCTTTAGCAGTTCATCTAACTTAAGGGAAATTACAGGTAGCAGTAATGTGTAAGTTAAAGCAGATATAAAAGGATAAATTAAGACATTCAAAATTTCTGATGACCATTTATCAATATACTGTTCTTTGTAAAGAAATGCAGCTCCGTCAAACATCAGGAAAAACCAGATTTTATAATTGATAATGATCCATGATATAAAGAAAGAAGAAAAGAATGGGTTTTTTAATCTTTCAGAAAGGTTATCATTTATTGAATTAAAAATTTTTGACAGGGTTTCCATTTAATTTTGATTGAAATTTAAAACCGAAACATTAATGTAAACTAAAAATCTAAAAAAGTAAAATACTTAGTCTTAGGGTGTTTTGACCTAATCTTTTAATAAAATAATTAGGATTAATATTTATTTAATATTTTTCTGCATTCAATGTTTACATTTCCAAACCTTCTTCCTACCTTTGCATCGGCAAATCGGCACGACCAGCTCCTGCTGAATTCCCCCAGGACCGGAAGGTAGCAAGGGTAGGCGGTCGTAGCGGTGCGATGTTGATTTGCCATTTTTATTTCCCCTCTTACATTAAAAAACACATTTTATCTTTACCAACTAAGCTGAAGCAGACTTAAACCTTTCAGGTTTTCACTTGGTACCCATTAATAAAACACTTCTTTAATACCATCATTAATTCTCTAAACCTGACAGGTTTCTAATAAGACATTTTCAGATTAAAGCATTACCTTTGCGGTAGATTAATTGAATTCAAAATAACCAGTCTACTTATGAAATTTTTTATCGATACTGCTAATTTAGACGAAATCAGAGAAGCCTATGACATGGGGGTTCTTGATGGCGTAACCACCAATCCTAGCCTAATGGCCAAAGAAGGCATTACGGGTGAAGATAACATTAAAGCACATTACAAAGCAATCTGTGATATAGTAGATAATAATGTGAGTGCTGAAGTAATCTCAACTGATTACGAAGGCATGTTAAAAGAAGGAAGAGAACTCGCTAAAATCGATGATAAAATCGTGGTAAAAGTGCCCATGATCAAAGAGGGTGTAAAAGCAATCAAGCAATTCTCAGCTGAAGGCATCAGAACCAATTGCACTTTGGTTTTTTCTTCTGGTCAGGCTTTATTAGCTGCTAAAGCAGGTGCTTCTTATGTGTCTCCATTCATTGGCAGATTAGACGATATCTCAACGGACGGCTTGACTTTAATTGAAGATATTATCCGCATCTATGATAATTATGGATATGAAACTGAAGTTTTAGCAGCTTCTGTTCGTCATACTATGCACTTAATTGAATGTGCAAATATGGGAGCTGATGTAGTAACATGTCCATTGAAAGTAATCACAGGATTATTAAAACATCCATTAACTGATTCTGGTTTAGCTCAATTCCTAGCGGATCATAAAAAAGGAAATAAATAAAAGAAGAAATAAGAAAGATGAAATTTGGAAACATGCTTTCTTATTTCATCTTTCAACTTTCATATTTAAATATGTATATAATAAAAGTAAAAGGTAAAGCTAAAATCCCTGATTACATTCAGTTAAGGGATGACAACTTCGTTCTCATTGCTTACTTCAGAGCCGACAGACCCCTAAAGAATTTAGATAAATATGGATTGGAAGGGAAAGAAGAAGCCTTGACAAAAGTTATAAATGAGTTACCTTTCGGAAAAATTCAAGCCCTAGATATATAATATGTCTTTTTCTAACGAACCTGTAATCCGCATTGAAAACGCTACTATCTTTCAAGAAGATAGAGCCATTCTAAGTGACATCACCCTTAAAATTGAAAAAGGGGAATTCGTATACCTTATTGGGAGAACAGGAAGTGGAAAAAGTTCATTTATGAAAACCCTTTATGCTGACTTAGATTTAAGACTAGGTCAAATGGAGGTTGCAGGTTTTAAAATTAATGGCATTAGCTCCAAACAAATAGCGCAGCTTAGAAGAAAAATAAGCGTTATCTTCCAAGACTTTCAATTATTAGCTGATAGAACTGTAGCTGAAAATCTTTATTTCGTAATGAAAGCTACAGGCTGGAAGGATAAGTCGAAAATGAAAAATCGAATGGCTGAAGTATTAATGCAGGTTGGATTAGGTTCTGTAGATAATAAAATGCCTCATCAACTATCAGGAGGCGAACAACAAAGAGTGGTTATTGCACGTGCCTTAATTAATGAACCCGTGCTACTAATTGCTGATGAGCCCACTGGTAACTTAGATCCAGAAGTTTCAGAAGGTATTTTTAAATTGTTTACTGATATTAACAAAAGTGGGACTGCAATTCTTATGGGCACACACGATCACAGCTTTCTAGATACTCATCCTGCAAGAGTATTAAAATGCCAAAATGGTAAGTTGTTAGATTCTAAAAAAGAAGATTTTGATTTTAAAAGTAATTATTAATCAATTCTGATAACTTTTAATTGCATTTCTTATTATTAAGAACATGCAAACATCTAATCAAAGACCTGAAATTCCCTCCATTCAAAATGGAGCTGAGAGCAATCCAATTGAAATCTTTCAAAATCAATGTTTAAGACCCATCATTAAACAGCTACATCAACAAATCTTATTTCATTTCTCGATTTGTATTTCGTTAAAACATAAGGGGAAATACTTTGAAATTCCTGATGACCAAAAAGCAAATTATATTCTTAAAGTCTTAAATACTGATCAAAATTATAAGTTAGAGTTGAAAGGCATGATATTAGGACATTTTACAGAGCAAGAATTCCAGCTATACGCCAATAATTATAAAAAAATTGACAAAAGAATTTTCTCAATTGTAACCGAAAGAATCCTATCAAATCAGTCAGACTTAAAGAAAATTCATTGAACTCATATTTTAAAAAATAAAAATTATTTTCATACATAAAGTGTAATTATAACTGGCTTTAATTCAATTGTGAACATATCTAATTTGATAAAACCATAAATTAAATAAACATTTTTACCGTTCAATCCTGCCTCAAATACTCATCCCATATAATGTAAGTTTTATCGAAAAATATAATATAAAGCATACTTACTTATAGGTATATTATTCTATATCAGTAGCATATATAAACTCCTTTTAGTATTTTAAATGATCTTTATAGTAAGAAACTGACTTTATTTAAATATAATTCTAAAATGAAAAAATTATTTACTACACTCGTTTTATTATTTTTCATAGCTACTTCCATGATAGCTCAAAAGCTTCCTTTTCAAGGATATTTGGAAGAATCCGGAGTACCAGTAGAAGGAACTCGTAACTTCACCTTTAACTTGCCAGCTTACGGCTGGATAGAAACCTTTTCCGCAGTCCCAGTTACAAATGGGGTATATAATGTGGTTTTGGGTTCAAATACTCCTTTGCCGAAGAATATCTTTGGAGGAGTTAGTGAAATATCTATGAATGTTGGTGTAAATGGTACCCCAATTGGCAGTATAACCTTGTACAAGCCATTGGTTAGTGCAAATACACTATTAGATGCAGAACGTGACATGACTATAGTTGGCCCAAATGATAGTACTAACCTTAAAATGGGAAGTAATAATTTATATTACGGTAGTGTGAATTTTTATGATTCTTTAGGGGTTCAACAAGGTTTTTTATCAGCGGATCCTGCGGGTGGAAGGCTACAATTAAACCAAAGAGATGGTAGCGGTAATTTTTCAAGTGCCGTTGTAATGAGAACTAATAACACTTCAAGTACCTCTCAGTTTTATGGACAAAATACTACAGGTGATGGAATCGAATTAATGATCACTGATTATATTACTGCAAATCAAATTGATTTTGGGCCTGTAATGTCTGGTAATTATCAAAGATCAGGAACTGACTGGAAAGATAATGCGGGAAATTTATTAGCTGCAATTGGTAATACAAGAGACGAAGGAGGATCTGATCCTACAGGTCATTCCGGTTATTTATCGTTATGGGGTACAAACTCTTTTAATATCGAACTAACGGGCCAAAGATGGCAAAATAACGACCTGCCAATTTTCCAACTATTTGGTAGCAATGATGATGGTGCAGGCTGGTGGATGAGAAATATTGGAGCAGAAGTTGTTGCAGGAGCAGGTACTGATAATTATGGTAATATCTATCTTTCAAATTCTGATAATGGTGGAATTGGAAATGATGGCCTATTTTTAACTTCAAATTTAAATGCAACCAGTGGGGGTGGAATTGAAGTGAAAGATAACACTAGTGCAAATAGAATTATTTTAGAAGGACAAACGGGTCTTATTTCATCTGAAAGAGCTTCAGGAGGCTCTGCTGTTAGGTTATCCCAAAATGCAGGAAGCGGTAGTATTGCGGTCGAAAATGCCGCACAAGACGTTAACTTCTTTTATGAAGCGGAAAGTAACATCCTAGATATATCAAATGCAGGAGCACCTACTATCCAACTAAATGGTGCTACTGGGGTTTTGACAGCAAATGCATATAACAATCCTTCTGATAGAAGACTTAAAAGAGAAATTTCTTCATTAGATAATGCTTTAGAGAACACTTTAAAACTGAGGGGTACTTCATATTTTTGGAAGGATGAAAAGAAATCTCAACAAAGACAAATCGGAGTAATTGCTCAGGAATTAGAAGAAGTTTATCCTGAATTTGTTCATACCAATAAAGATGGAATGAAGTCAGTTAATTATGCTCAAATGACTGCAGTTTTAATTGAAGCCGTAAAAGAGCTGAATGCTAAGATTGAAAAATTAGAATCAGATAATAAAGAATTAACCACTGCACTAAATGAGCAGCAAAAATTAAACGATAGAATTACGAAGTTAGAAAAACTGCTTTTGGAAAATGCAAAGCTTGCCACTAACGAATAATAATCAATAAATGGTTTCATCTTAAAACGAAACATTATGAAAAAAATATTATCGTTAATCATATTAGCAACACTTAGCTTAAATGTGTTTTCTCAATCATTGCAGAATAACACCTATACAATAAGTGGCGAGAAGCTGGTGAATGGAACTACTAGCATGACTGTGAGCGGAAGTGCTTATAGCACCTCTCCTATTTCATCTGGAGGAACCATTTTGGCACCGGGTTTTCAAAGCTTGTTTAGATCGCAGAATAATCCTGTAACAGCGAGCATTATTGATTCATTGGCTTTGGTTGATTTATATAATGCGACCAATCCAGGAGATACAGCTTGGATTTCTGCAACAGGTTGGTTAACTGCCCCTCTTTCGGATTGGCAAGGTGTTTCTTTAGGGCCTACAGGAAGAGTAGAAGAAGTTTGGCTGGCTGATAACAATTTAACGGGAACGATGCCCGAGTCAATCAAAAATTTAGATTCACTCAAGCGTTTCTATTTTTGGAACAACCCTAGCTTGGAAGGTAATCTTTTTGATATCCTTGTGAATTTCTCAGCTTTAGAAAGAGCCTCAGCTCATGATTGTTCATTCACTGGACCTATTTTACCTGAGATATTTAGACCTGGCTT
Source organism: Marivirga arenosa (assembly GCF_030503875.2). Lineage (NCBI taxonomy): Bacteria > Pseudomonadati > Bacteroidota > Cytophagia > Cytophagales > Marivirgaceae > Marivirga > Marivirga arenosa. The sequence goes on from NZ_CP129968.2 coordinate 3,397,795, forward strand.
ACTAGAACTAAGATTATTTAACAATCAAATTACAGGACCTATCCCGACTGAAATTGGAAATGCTCCAGATCTACAGCAGTTTCATTTTGCCAACAATCAGCTTAGTGGGACTATTCCAAATACAATAGGCAACTTAGATCTACTAACAGAATTAAATTTAAGTCAAAATGATAGCATATCAGGATCAATACCTCCAGAGATAGGTCAAATGGAATTATTGACCTTTCTTTTCTTGGAAAATTGTAGCCTTTCAGGAGCAATACCGGCTGAAATCTTAAATGCCCCTTCATTAGTAGAATTATGGATATCTGGAAATGATTTTTCAGGAACTTTACCTGATGTTTTAAATATGCCTAATTTCAGAGCACTCCATGCAGGAGGAAATAGAAACCTTTTAGTTGATTTACCAGATAATCTTGGAGAATTAACTCAATTGGAAGTGTTAATTATCTGGAATACAAGACCAAATGGTGGTCCTTTTCCTGAAGGTGTTTACAACCTAACAAATCTCAGAGATTTAGATTTGTCTGAACAACGTTTCACAGGTTCAATTGATGATAGAATAGGAAATCTAACCAATTTATTTTCCCTATACTTGAGAAACAATTTACTTTCAGGAGCTTTTCCTATTGAAATTACCAATGCAGCAGAATTACAAACTCTAGATTTAAGTGGAAATTCATTCGACTTTTTACCAGATATCAGCAGTCTATCAGGTTTGAATTTTGTTTTTCTGGATAGAAATAATTTTCAATTTGAATCACTTCTTCCTTATGTAGGAACTACAGTTGATTTCTCATATGCACCTCAAAATCCAATTGGTGCTCAACAGGATATAGATGTTACAATAGGTGGTTCCACTACTATTGAAAGTGCAATTAATAATGAAGCAGATGCAGAATATATCTGGATTCAGAATGGTGATAGCTTGACTAGTCAAATTGATATCAATTTAACTATTGATAATTACAATACAGCAAAATCGGGTAGATATGTATTAAGATCAACCCATCCATCTTTACCTGATTTAGTTTTAAATAGCGCCCCTATCAATTTAAAAATCCAAGGTGGAAGAAGAAACTGGTATGTCGATAACAGAGCGGGGACTATTGCTGATTTTAGATCCTTATTTCAAGCAGTTGCAGCAACTAAGGCTGGTGACACATTATATATAGCAGGTTCAAATGAAATATATGGAGGAGTTATTATTGATGGAGCCAGAGTATTAATTGGGCCAGGCTATTTCTTGGCTGAAAACCCTAATACTCAATTCAATATTCAAGCTGCTAATATTGATTTCATTGATTTATCTTTTGCAGCAGCAGGTACTGAAGTTTACGGCATATCTTCAAGATTATTGAGATTAAATAACCAGTCTTCTGCAGCACCGGATACCTTGAAGAATGTTAGAATAGTTGGAAATAGAATTCGACAATTGTCATTAGGTGATAAAAATGATGGGATTGATGTAGAGAGAAACTATATAGGTAGATTTGAATTCACTGCAACATCAGTACAAAATGTATTTAGATCTTACGATAACATTAATGCATCAAACAATATTATCGACACTGTAAAAACCTTCTTCGATGTAATTAACTCGAGTCGAAATGGCTTAAATAATGTTGTTTTCAATTATAATAATATAAGAGTAATAAATGACAGTATTAATGATGTTAGCTTTACCAATAACATCATTGGTAATCAAGGAAGCGGAAGTAATACTTTTAGCGGAAATATAGCTTACAATGCTGGTCTCTTTACAAATGGCTCAGGTTCATTTACTATTGATAATGATTTTGTACCAGTTGATGCGGCATTACCACAAGGTGCTTTTGCAGGAACAAATCCCTATCAATTAAGTGGCTTACCACCTGTTCCGTCTATTTATAATATTACAATTGGAACCAGATTATCCGCTGCAGTTAGTGTGAAGAGTAATTCTTCAGAAAATATTCAGAGAATTCGGTATCTCTACAGAAGAAATAATGCATCCTCTACTCCATTTAATGTGAGAGGTTTTACACCTGCTGATGATATTCAAATAGAATTCCTTCCAAATAGATCATCTATTGAACCTAATCAGACTTATAATTTAGTATTTCAGGCAGTAGACGAAAGTGGGAAAAGAAGTCATAGAACTTATATCCCTTATGAAACGATTGCAGGGAATGTTTCAGGTACAGTAGTAGATATTGAAAATATTAATGTAAATACAGGAAATGTTAGATTATTTGCCATAAATCCATTTGCTAATAAGTATGATACTGCAGCAGTTCAAGCTTTAGGAGGTGCTAACACCTTTAATTTTGAAAATCTAATTTTGGGAGATTATATAATTTTAGCTGATCCTGATCCAGTTGATTATCCTGATTTGATTCCAACTTATTTGGGGAATACTTTGGACTGGCAATTAGCTGATACTTTATTCTTAGAAACAAGTGTTTCAGATATTGTAATAGAGGTTGAAAAAGAACCCGCTCCTTTAACCGAGCCGGGCTCAGAAATCGCTGGTTTCCTAGAGGAAGAGTTTGAAGAAGCAGATTCTACACTTAGAGCTTTGCCAAGAAGAAGAGTTTCGGGAGCTGGTGTAAGTGTAAGAAGGTTAACGGGTTCTTCGCGAAATACAAATGGTAGTCTAAGGCTTATAGAAAATAATTATGTTTTGGTAGCTTATTTAAAAACCAATGAAGATGGTGAGTTTGTTTTCCCTAATCTACCAAGTGGTGACTACAGAATACGAATAGAATATCCAGGGGTTGAAGTAGATGAAGCTACGGATATTGATTTTAATTTAAGTGGACAACAAGGTGAAGTAGTCAGTGTAGAAGCAGTGGTGGAAGATGGTAAAATTACAGTTACTGAAACTGGAAGAGTAACTGCAAACGAACCTAATAAAAAGGTTTCATTTAGTTTTTATCCGAATCCTGCTCGAGATGAATTAACCTTAAAATTGAAAAACTCTGCAACATCAAATGAGATATTAATTTATGATGTTAAAGGTGTTTTACATAAAAGGATGAAGCTTATGGAAGGTGAAAATAAATTTAGTATTAGCGATTTAGCTGTAGGAACTTATATCATTCAAATAAAGGATGATGCAGGTAATTATATGATGTCAAAGATGATAAAACAATAAATCGTTAAAGAGTCTAACCCACTAAAAATACTCACTCTATACTTTAGGGTGAGTATTTTTTTAAAAGACAAATGAGAATGGGAATAAATCGGTTGGCTTATCGATTAGGATAAAATTATCATCTGCATCCGTAAAAAGTATTTCAAATCCTTGTTGATGTCTTTTTTCAAATTCTAACATAACTTGTCTACATCCTCCACAGGGTGGCGCACTTGCTAACGCCTCCTCTCCTCTTCTAGTAGCTACAATTGCAATCCTTTTAAATTTCTTGTTTGGGGCTTGAATTCCAGCTCTATACATAGCCGTTCTTTCAGCACACAATCCGGCTGGGAAAGACGCATTTTCCTGATTGGTTCCAGTTATTATTTCATCATTTTCTAATTCAATTGCTGCCCCTACAGTAAAATTTGAATATGGAGAATGTGAATATTTCCGCGCTTCTAAGGCAGCTTTCCATAATTTTTGATAATCCTCAGAGAGTTCAGTTATTGAACCGTATTTTTTATAATCAATTTGAATCGTATCCTTTTTCAACTGTCATTTTTGTTTAAATGGGTTACAATATACTATTTACTTCAATTTATGTTTCCTAATGATCACAATATTTTTGGCACCTAACGTTTAGTAAACATGAATAAATTTTGTTTTGTACTTGTAATTATGGTGTTATTTATGGCGAGTTGTAAACAACAGCCCATTAGCCAATCAAAATCAGAATATCAAAGTCCTTCTAGTTTAAACCCGGGGGAACAAACTAATAGGTATAGCAGAAGAGCTCCAGTAGCTCAGCAAACCTGGTTCTTTGGTTTATTTAAAAAGAAACAAAAACTAGACTGGGGAGATCAATTAGTATTGGAATATTACGAAAGAATGGAAGAAAATGCCAAAGAAAAGCGTAAACAAGCCAAAGAAATGGAAAAACCTCAATATTCTGATTGGACCTACTTCGGTCATAAAAGAAAACCAAAAAAACGACCACCTGAAAAAATGAAGTTCTGTGAAGAATGTGGCATTAGGCATTAAACTTTTATTTTAAAGTCAAAGCCTTCACATTTTATGGTTTTGGTTTTATATTTGGGAAAATAAATTTTAATGAGGCGCAGATTTTTTCCTTTTGATAAAAATTATCTATTAGAAAATGCTCAAATGGAGCTTAAAGATTCCCTACTAAATCATATAGTTGAGATAGTAAAGGATATTTATCTACTGAGATATAATCCTTTGGGTTTAAAAGATAAATCAATTAAAAAAATCATAAATACTACCGATTACAATCTTCAGGAACTTTCCAGTTTCTATGATGAGTTAGCAGGATACTATAGATATAAGTATAGCTCTAACCAGTTAGAATTGCTATTCGATGGTAGAGACCATCAAGATAAATACCAAGAAGATTGGACTGAAGCCTTGAGGAACTGGATTATAGAATTTTCAAAATCAAAACACTTTTTAAAAGCTGTTTTGGAAACTGCTATTTTTTACCCAAATGACAAACAGTCTCAATTAGCCTATTCTAGATTAAAAAATTACATTTCGGATCACTTTCAAATTAAAATCTATAAGCATAAAGGAATTGTTCCTTTAAAAATTGCCTAATTATTTTTTACAAATAGCTGGGCCAGATGAAGTTCCTATTCTTTCTGCTCCGGCATCAATTAATTCAATAGCTTGATCATAAGTTTTAATACCTCCACTAGCTTTAATCCCTACATGATCAGGTAAAACAGATCTCATTAGTTTCACATCTTCTACCTTAGCCCCTGATGAGGCAAAACCAGTTGAGGTTTTTACAAAATCAGCACCAGCATCAGCACATAATTTACAAGCTTCAACTATTTCCTCATTATTTAAATATGCTGTTTCAATAATAACCTTTAATAATTTCCCATGCTCGTGCGCTAACTTCCCTATTTTTGCCACTTCTATTTTTGGCCACATCATTTCTGATTTAAAAGCAGAAATATTTAAAACTAAATCTAATTCATCAGCACCATCTTTTATAGCCTGTAAAGCCTCTGCTTCCTTTGTTTGACTCATTTGATACCCAAGTGGAAATCCTATTACAGTAACCAATTGAATATCTGATTTACCAATATCTCTTTTTGCTTTTTTAACCCAAAATGGTGGTACACATATTCCATAAATATTATAATCAATTGCCTCTTGAAGTAACATTTCAATATCAGATGATGTTATTGTGGTGCTTAAATTAGTATGCTCAATGTATTTTTGTATATTTCTCATATTGTTTACTTAATTGATTAAAATGATTAAAAAGTGTATTCTTCATGCTTTTTTAACCTTACTATTAATAACATCTGAATATAAAAATGTTTCAGGTCAAAGTATAAGATTTGGCTTTGAAATAAACGAAGGTAAAAATAGTACTATAATCCCTTTCAAGCTCAACAGTAATTTAATCATTGTAGACGTATTATTTGAAGGAGTTATTCCACTAAAATTTATAGTAGATACTGGTGTTACTAATACAGTTTTAATTGATAAAACATATAGCGATATTTTAAATATAGAGCCTGACAGAAAACTAACACTAGTTGGAGCTGCTGGCCTAAGAGAAGTTGAAGCATTTATAGTTAATAGAACCAGTATAAAAGTTGGAGAGGTAACTGGAAATAATATATCATTATTAATACTTAAAGAAGATTACTTAGACCTAAAAGAAAGGATTGGAGTTAAAGTTCATGGCATTTTAGGATATGATTTTTTCAAAAACTTCATTGTGAAAATAGATTATCATAATGAAATATTGAAGATTTTTAATCCATATAATTTTAATCGCCCTTTATTCTTTTATGAAAGAATTAATATGTCTGTTGAAAATAGTAAACCCTATATTTTTCAAAATATTGCTGTGAATGATTCAACAGTGATAAAAACGAAGTTAATGATAGACACTGGCGCTTCACATCCTTTAATGCTGCATAAAAATAGTAATGAATATCTAAACCTTCCTGAAAAAAATGTCCGAGATATATTAGGTGCCGGTATCGCTGGAAATATTGAAGGTCATGCAGCTAGAATTCCTAAACTTTATATTGATAAATATGAACTTGAGCAAGTTGTAACGAATTATCCAGATTCAGGTGCTTATCATGATATCATTGTTAATACAGGTAGAAATGGAACTATAGGGGGTGGTGTTTTAAAAAGATTTAAAATGTATTTTGATTATGGCAATGAAACACTTTACATAAAACGAAATGGTTTTTTAAAGAAAGAATTTAAGCATGATATGAGTGGCTTATCAGTAATTGCCAAAGGTGAATATTTTTTAGAACCCTATTATGAAATTGAAAGGGTTCGTGAAAACACACCCGCCTGGGAGGCAGGAATAAAAGTTGAAGATAAAATTATGAGCTTAAATGGAATAAGAGGTAAAGATCTAAGTCTAGAACTAATTAATAATACTTTAAGTAAAAAAGACGGTAAAAAGATAAATCTTACCGTCAAAAGAGGTGATCAAATTCTGGAATTCACTTTTTACCTAGAAGCTTTTATATAAACATTCTTTTTAAGCTTCTTTTACCAGATCTATATTTAATTTTGAAATACTGTTGAGTCTTCTTGAATTTTAAAGCGTTCCTTAATGCATTATATATTCTAAGCTCACTAATTCCATCTTTCATCAAATACTCTTGTACCCCAGATGTAATTTCTTCTCTATTATCTGATTTCAATAAGGTTATAGAAATCATGTCTTTACTTAAAGCATTAACATTTTTAATAATAGTTTTCAAAGGGGCAATACCTAAATTATCATCCAAAACTATGCAGTTAGGGTGCATTAAAGTAATTTTACTTAATACATCTTCCTGAGTAAAAGCCGTCTCAATCCTTTTAATTTTACCCTTTAATTTCGACAGCTTGTCATAAATACTGCTCATTTCAATAGGGTTATTTCCCACTAATAACACACTGATATCGTGATTCAAATTTGCTTTCTTCCCAAGACTAAGTGTTTTTATCCCTTCCATAACCCTATGACTATATTACAATTTATTATTTATTTTATACAATATACAAAAGCAAACAGACAAATACTAGACTATTTCTATAACTCACAATATTTTATCGACAAATATCAATTACAACTTTTATTGCTTGAGTTGGTTTTTAACTTATGAAGATTTTATTAACTGGTGCGAATGGATACATAGGTAGAAGACTATTGCCAATTTTATTCATGCAAGGGCATGACGTTATTTGTTTTGTAAGAGATAAAAGAAGGATTGAATTAGAGGACAGATTAATTGATAAAATAGAGTTTTATGAGGCTGACCTTTTAAAGCCTGAAGAACTAGAAAATCTTCCAAAGGATATCGATGCAGCATATTATTTAGTTCATTCAATGGGTAGCTCTTCAAGAAAATTCCAGCAAATGGAACAAGAGACTGCGGAGAACTTTGTAAAAGCAATAGACACGACAAATTGTAAACATATTGTTTATCTAAGTGGAATATCAAATGACGAATATCTCTCAAAACACCTAAGCTCAAGAAAAAAAACAGAGTCTATTCTTAACAATGCAAAATCCTCCCTTACAGTATTAAGAGCAGCAATCATAATTGGCTCAGGTGGTGCATCCTTTGAAATAATTAGAGATATAGTAGAAAAACTACCTGTAATGGTGGCACCTAAATGGTTAAGAACAAAATGCCAGCCTATTGCGATCCGAAATGTAGTAAACTATCTCTCTGGTATTATTGGAAAGGAAGAGGCGTATGGCAAAACATTTGACATTGGAGGGCCAGATATACTTACTTATAAACAAATGCTTCTCATTTTTGCAGAGGTTCGTGGTTTAAATAGGTATATATTAACATTACCAGTATTAACCCCACGTTTAAGTTCTTACTGGCTTCATTTTGTTACCTCAACTTCCTACAAAATTGCAAGAAGCTTAGTTGATAGTATGAGAAACGAAGTAATTGTTCAAAACAAAGGAATAGAAGAAATAGTACCTCAGCAGCTTATTACCTACAGTGATGCAGTACAAATGGCATTTGATAAAATTGCACAGAATGAGGTAGTGTCAAGTTGGAAAGATGCATTAGCCAGCTCTAAAATCAATACAGAATTATTAGAATTCGTCAAGGTTCCTTTTCATGGTTGTTTTGTAGATAAAAGATCATCTTTCTTTGAAAGAGACCGATCTGAAGTTTTAACTAATATCTGGAAAATAGGTGGAGATAGAGGTTGGTATTATTGGAATTTTTTATGGAAGATTAGAGGATATATGGATAAAGCAGTTGGAGGCGTTGGACTAAGGCGTGGAAGAAGAAGTCCTGATCAATTAGTCGCAGGTGATTCATTAGACTTTTGGCGTGTATTAGTTGCAAATAAAGAAGAAGGTAGACTTTTATTATTTGCAGAAATGAAATTGCCTGGAGAAGCATGGTTGGAGTTCAAACTTTCAAAAGAAGATGGAAAGAATAAGATTACACAAACCGCTACATTCAGACCCCACGGGCTATTAGGACGGCTTTATTGGTATAGTATCATAGTATTTCATGAATTTATTTTCAATGGAATGATGAAGAGTATTATCAATCATCAAGAAAATGATAATCTAGAATTAGCTGATATCAATTGAGGATTGTGAATATGCTGATGTAAAATACTAACCAATATATCTTCTGTTTCATTTTCATAATTTATACTAAAATAATCTTGCTGTAGTATAAAGTTTTCAATATCACTGATATATTTTAAACTTAATTTTTTTAATACAGAAACTCCCATTTCTTCCAATGCAGCGGCATTGCATTTTTGCTCATACTGTGACATCATTGGAATGACTAACAACTTTTTCTTTAAAAATAGAGCTTCAGCAGGACCTTCAAATCCTGCTCCGCAAATTAAGCCTAAACTGGATTCTAAACTTTTAAGATATGACGTATTATTAATTGGTGTAAATTCAATATTATCTCTATTATATTTCTTATTACTATGTTTTGTAAAAACTTGAAATTTAGCTTCAACTCTCATCAATACTTTGGCTATTCTTTCATCACTATAAGCAGGTAAATAAACTGTATAATAATCCCCCTTTTTGGGTTTTAAATTTCTGATTTCTTTACGTATAACCGGGGTAAAAGTGTTTTCTGAATACCTTCTAAAGTGAAAACCATAGTTAATTTTTGATGGTGCGTAATATTTTAAAATTAGGTGAGATAAAAATTCAAACTTTTGGGGTCTTGGGGAAAAAGGATGAATAACTGAAGATTGATGACTCAAACCAATACATTTCTTAAAACGAAAAACGCAAGCCCATGCAGATACTGGTTCAAAATCATTTATAATAAGATCATATTGAGAAAGTTGCAAACTCATAATTTCTCTTATTAATCGAATCGGCTTAAATTTTTTAATGGTCTGCCATATATCAATACCTCCATTTTTTCCAAAAATGAAACTTAAGCCATAAAACTGATATTGTATTGAATATTCTAATTCAACATCTGCTTGAATTCCACTGATCAAAACATCTACTGATGCATACTTATTCAGAATAGGAATTATTTCTCTTGCTCTACTCACATGCCCATTTCCAGTACCTTGAATTGCATATAATACTTTCATTACTTTTCATTTTTCAGAAAGGTACTTATGTAATATGACTTGAATATCAACTCAAAATCATGAAATGATAATGGAATTATTAACTTACTTAATAGTATAGAAAATGGTAGGCATTAATTATCTCCAGCCCTCTTCACCTTTTAGTGGCACAAAACTAAAATTGGAAAATACTTCTTTGGATATCTTTCTGTCAGAAACCTTTGTGAGCCTTAACATCTGTTGAGTAGTATTATCACCTACAGGGATAACAAGACACCCTCCTATTCTTAATTGCTCAATTAACGAATTAGGGACTGTTGGAGCACCAGCAGTTACTATAATCTTATCGAATGGCGCATGAGCCTTCAATCCTTTTGAACCATCTCCTTGAAAAAAATGAATTTTGTAACCTAATTGAGGTAGGAAGTTCTTAGTCCTCTCATAGAGTGGCTTTTGATATTCAATCGTATATAGGTTGGCTCCTAAATCATGCAAAACCATTGCTTGGTAACCTGATCCAGTTCCAATTTCTAAAACTTTATCACCTGGTGAAATATTGAGTAATTGAGTTTGAAAGGCTACCGTGTAGGGCTGTGAAATTGTTTGCCCATGGCCAATCGGAAAAGCTTTATCCTGATAAGCATGTTCAAGAAATGCATTTTCAAAGAAAATATGTCTGGGTATATTCCCCATAGCTTCTAATACTCTTTCGGAATTTATCCCTTTCTCTCGCAGCTTCTGAATGAGCCGCCTACGCATTCCCTTATGTTTATAGCTATCCTCAACCATTTTTCAAACTTATAAAATTTTGAGGATTAGAAGTGAACAATCATAAAAATAAAAGGTAGAATCTCATTAAGAAATCCTACCTTTTCTATTGTTTAATCAATACTAATGGGTTCCTTTTTTAACCTATCCTCAATCACTTGCTCAATTTCAGGTAAAGAACTGTATAATTGTTCGTAGTCATCAATAATGAAGTACTTCGTTTGAAACTTATCCTTTCTGTAACTACTATCAATTATTTTTCCTACATCGTAATTAAAATGCTCTGGTTCATCAGAAATTGAAAATTTAGTTTCCCCTGGTGAAGAAATAATACCAGCACCATAAATTCTTAAATCCCCCTCTTCACGGATTAAGCCAAACTCAATTGTAAACCAATAAATACGACTGAGTAAATGAATTGCCCACTCATTATCCAAATGTTTTAATCCAATTTTAGCTAATCCTTGTAAGAAGTCTACAAATGGCTGGTTCGTTAGTAATGGAATATGTCCAAAGACATCATGAAACATGTCTGGTTCTTCTAAATAATCTAACTGTTCACGAGTTCTCAACCAAGTGGTAGCTGGAAATATTCTATTACTTAATAATTCAAAGAATTTATCATCTTCGACAATACCAGGAACAGCCGCTACTTGCCAACCTGTTAGCTCTTTTAAATATTTATTAGTTTCCTTGAAGTTAGGAATAGCTTTTTCAGTAAAATGGATTTTATCAATTCCATCTACAAACTCCTTAGTAGCTACTTTTTTAATATTTTGAAATTGCCTTCCAAAAAGGATTCCCCAAACATCTTGGTCCTCGGCTGTGTAATTTTCATAAATCTGTTGCATGTTGATAATAATTAAATTTTAATGTTAGTGTTTAAATTTGGACATAAAAAAAGCCCGATTCCATTGGAACCGGGCTTGGTATATTTTTTATTTAAAATATGTCTTACAAAATATGCATAACACTACCATTACCGATTCCTTTCGGGGACTGATAATAGTAATAATATGTGTTGTGCGTGAAATTCATTGAAGCAAATATATGTTGTGATAATTATAAAACCAAATTAATTTCAATTATACATAATTATTTAACATCACTGGCATAACCAATAATAAGATATCTTCATTCTCATCCATATCAGAAGGGAATAATAAACCAGCTTTATTAGGTGCTGACATATCAATACTAATTTCTTTGCTATCAAGGTTATTCAGCATCTCGATTAAGAATTTAGCATTAAATCCGATTTCAATATCATCTCCATTATGTTCACAAGCCATTATCTCACTTGCTTCATTAGAGAAGTCTAAATCCTCTGCGAAGATTTGTAATTCACTCCCATTAATTTTTAATCGAACCTGATGTGTCGTCTTATTCGCATAAATGCTAATCCTTTTCAAAGAAGCCATAAACTCTTGACGGTTGATGGTCATCTTGATGTTGTTTTCCGCAGGAATTACATTTTCATAGTCTGGGAAACGCTCATCCACTAATCTACAGATTAGTTTAATGTTATTAAACTTGAAATAAGCATTAGACATATTAAATTCTACCGCTACGTTTACATTTTCAGCAGGCAGGCTATTTTTCAATAATGAAAGTGCTTTTCTAGGAATGATAATTCCAGTACCAGCATCAGAAGCCACATCCACTCTTCTGTAACGGATTAATCTGTTACCATCGGTTGCTACAAAAGTTGTATTGGTTTCATCAAACTTAACATAAACACCGCCCATAGCAGGACGAAGCTCATCGTTGCTTGTAGCATAAATGGTATGGTTGATAGCAGTTGCTAAAACATCTGCTGAAATATCTACTGTATCAGGGTTTTCAACTTCCTGTACTTTAGGGAAGTCTGTAGCATTTTCTCCTGCAAGCTTATAGCGTCCATTGTCAGAGCTAATTTCGATACTGTAGGTTTCCTCATCTATTGAGAAAGTTACAGGCTGCTCTGGTAAATTTTTAAGCGTATCCATCAAAATCCTAGCAGGTACCGCAATACTTCCATTTTCCGATGATTCTACATCAATTTCAGTAATCATGGAAGTTTGTAAATCTGAAGCTGTAATGGTTAATAATCCATCTTGAATTTCAAATAAGAAATTCTCTAAGATGGGAACCATTGGATTGGTTGAAATAACTCCATTAATGGATGAAATTTGCTTTAATAATGCAGATGAGGATACTAAAAATTTCATAGTTTTTTATTTAGTGCTCGCTTTCAAAATAACTGTAAAAGCTCAGCTATAAACTTCTTGATTTTTTATTACCAACAAAGTTAAAAATTAATTTGCAAATCTATACTTTATAGCGCATTTCCCAACTAAAAATTAGTAAATGAAATCAATTTTTAATAAAAGACTGAAATGTGATATAAATTTAGTTAAGGAATTTAAGCTAAAAGCTTAATATGATAGAATAAATCTGGTGGACTCAAAGCAATTTTTCTAATTCAATCCATATTTTCTCCATCCTTTCGTTTCGGATAGCTGCCCATTCATTATCATTAATATGAACTAAATACGCATTAAATTCAGGATTTTTAAAGAGCTTTAAATCTAAGTTCTCATTATCATCTAATGCATTAATTATGATAGAACCTGCCTCTTGGAAGCTTTCTTTCTTTTCTAATGCAATATGATCAGAAGGTAAAAACTGATCCACAAAAAAATAATTGAATCGTTCCACAAAATTCATGACTTTGGCTGTATCTGCTTTTTCGTTCTGTAAGCGCAATAATTGATCTTCATACTTAAATACTAGTTCTTTTTGATTGGGCCTATCAATTGTAAGGCTTACCATATCTTGCCAAATCCCATCAAAAATAACTCTATCTCTCCAATCACTTTCAGACACTTCAAATATCCCTGCAACATAACTTTGGTAACCTGGCAGCTGTACTAAATAAACTTCATCCCCTTTAATAAAATAAGATTTTAGAGCTTGAAAATCTCCTCCCACCGTATAGGAATTAATTAATTCATTTTGACCATAAATATTTACACTCACTCCAGTATCCAATACTTGCTGCTTAATTTCTTCTGCAGTTTCATTTACCAAAGCTCTTTGAATACTAATTTCTTCTAATAATTTAAAAAACACTTGCTGCATAGAAGCATCTAATCGATATTCTTCATTTACTGTCCAATAGCTTGATTTCTTTTCTATTGTATTAGATATCCCCTCTCCATTAATCTCTATTCTTGAAATATTTTCAAAGGCATTTTGAATTGAAAACAGATCCTTTTCAAAAGTAGTAGTACGCCTTTCGTATGGGTTATAATTATATACAATTATGGTACATAAGACCATAACAATTAAGATCGACAGTAAAGATATATTCTTTTTAGATTGAGCTTTATTCATTGAATTTGGCATATTTTCTTTTCCTCCAATAAAATCTTATTAGTCCGAATAAAACAATCAAAAGGATTGGTAAGGCAACATTCAATAGTTGCATCAAAAGCTTATCTTCTTGAGCTTTCACCTTATCTAAGGGTCTAATTTTTAAATCTTTACTCCTAGAGATTATTAATCCATCATCATCCAATAAGTAATTCAACATATTAAGAATTAACTGCTCATTAGCAAAGTTTGAGGGGCGATTGGCATATGGATCAACACCTAATGGAAATGGTTGATTATTCTTTTTATTAATTTCACTTAAAAGCAAGTCACCATCAGAGGCCACAATAATTGAATTACTTTCACTTTTATTTAATCTTTTACTCTCATCTTTACCTTTAGGCACCAGTCTGTTTTGATAGGCTGAATTAAATTCCCCCTCTAACAAATAAGTGACCGGAACATTCTTTTTATTAAAATTCTCAGGTTTAACATCTTCTTTTAAACTTTCAAAGCTGATATGGATAGGTCCATTTAAAACTCGAGTATAATCAGATGTAAAAATTAAGGGTGTTTTTGTTATGTCAGGAGCTAAAACAGTATCAATGGAACTAACAAATTTCCCATAAACTGCATCCATATTTCTAACTATGGGATGATCAGCGTAATTATTTAAGATGATATAATAAGGCCATGGCAAAAGTTGTATTTGAGCATCTTTACCCAAATTACCTGTAACAATTGGGAAGTTCCCACTATTTACATCTTGAATGATATCCTTATTGACTCTTACGCCATATTTAAATAGTAAATCATCTAAACCTGTTTCTACAGGTAATGCCAGTGCTCCATAATCCTTTATGGAATCCACATCCATCATTAAACCATCTAAAAAGAATAAACTTTTACCACCCTTCATGATATATTGATCAATATCGTATAATTCAGAATTCGAGAAATCTTTAGTTGGTTTTATAAAGATTGCAGCATCAAAATTCTGAAGTCTTGCAGTATTCTGTACCGGAATTAAATCATATTTCTGAGATACGGCATCCTTCAATCCTTTTAACACACTTCCTGATGCAGATTCTTTAGATTGATAGAGAGCAATACTTTTTCGATCTACATTTGCCAAGCTTTTAATAGCATTAGCGAGCTCATATTCAATATTCTCAATAGATTGAGTGATAGCTTCGCTAGCCCCAGCTGCATTATTACCGTTTAATAAAATTACAGGTAAGCTTTTTCCACCGTATGATATTTCTGCTCCGGGAAAAATCAGTTTCTGAGATTTCTTTCCATCCTTATTATCGAAAACGGTAGTAGGTTGAATTCCCTTATCAATAAGGTATCTATAAAATTCATTTCTAGCGTTTGCTGAACTAGCTTGATCAGGATTCACAAAATTATATTGCAGATTTCCATATGCATAAGTTTTGAATTGCTCTAAGGTTTGCTTTATGGCCGTCTGCAATCTTGTAAATTCAGAATTAATATCACCTTCTAAATAGACTTCAACATAAACGGGTTCTTCTAGATTTTTTAAGAGCGTGATCGTAGCATCATTCATAGAAAACCTATTCTCCTCTGTCATATCAATACGAAATATCTGATATCGAAAACCGAGATTAACTAAAACTACTAATGTGAATAGTATTAGAAATTTAAGTATGTATTCCGTTGATTTCCTTTTTAAGAATTCCATTTTCTTAATTTTAATACCATATAGGTGGCTCCAAGAAACAAGCTACTGATAGAAATGAAATATAATACATCTCTAAAATCAATCACTCCTTTACCCAATGCATCATAATGTGCCAACATGCCAATTTTATCAATTTGAATATCCAATTCAGAAACAAAAGCTAAATCTGAAATAGAAGAAAATCCCATAAAAACTATGAAGCTTATGAAAACGGCAATGATGAAGGACACGATCTGATTTTCTGATAATGATGATGAGAAAATACCAATTCCAGTATATGAAGAAGCTAGAAATAATAAGCCAATATAGGCTCCAATTATCCCTGCAGTATCAATATTCCCTACAGGATTACTCAAATAAGACAGTGAGAAATAGTATACTAATGTTGGAATAAGAGAAATAAAAACAAGAACTAATCCTGCAAAATATTTACCTAATAGAAGTTTTAATTCTGTAATAGGTTTTGTCATCAATAGCTCAAAAGTACCGCTTTTGGTTTCTTCAGCTAAGGCTTTCATGGTTATGGCAGGAATAAGAAACATCAAAACATAAGGAGCTAGATTGAAAAATATCCCCATATCTGCATAGCCATATTCAAAAATCGCAGTATCAGGAAAAACCCATACAAGCAGTCCCATACTGACTAAAAAAACACCCATTACCAGATAGGCAATTAGTGAATTTAAAAAGCTATTTATTTCCTTTTTAAAAATACTCCACATGGGATTAATTATTTTGAGTAAGTTTTCGAAACACTTCTTCCATATTCCCTTTCTCTAGAGAGATACCAATCAATTCTACATCATTTTGACCTGCCCACTTAAATATTTCTTTCCTAATATCACTTGTTGTCTCAAACAAATACTCAACCTTATTAATCATTTTAAGATTATTAACCTCAGCGTGTTGCGACCAATATGATAAATCAGATTCAGATTCTAATTCTACCTTAATAGTGAACTTCTCCTTTTCATCCGTTAACTCATTTACAAGCTGATCCGCTACAATCGTCCCTTCTTTAATAATGATTGCCCTATTACACATAGCTTGCACTTCCTGCATAATGTGCGTGCTAAGGAGCACTGTTTTATCCTTACTGATCGACAAGATTAAATTCCTTATTTCAATAATTTGGTTTGGATCAAGACCTGTGGTTGGCTCATCTAAAATCAAAACAGAAGGATCATGGACCAAAGATTGAGCTAAGCCTACTCTTTGTCGGTAGCCTTTTGAAAGTGTTCCAATTTGCTTATTCTGCTCTTTGGTTAATCCGCAAAGCTCAACTAATTCTGCAACTCTGTTCTTTAATTCAGAACCTGATAATCCATAGATACCTCCACAAAACCTAAGAAATTCATGAACATACATATCTAGATATAAAGGATTATGCTCTGGCAAATAACCAATATGTTTTTTTACTTCAAGAGGATTTTGGGAAACATCAATTTCATCAACCAATATTTGTCCAGAATCAGAAGGTAAAGTACCCGTTATCATTTTCATGCTAGTTGATTTACCAGCACCATTTGGCCCTAGGAAACCCACAATATTTCCTTTTTTTATTTCAAAGGAAATAGTATTCACTGCGATTTGCTCGCCAAAAGTTTTAGTAAGATCCTTAACGAAAATGGACATTCAGAATTCTGTGATTTTGTTTGATGAACGCAAAAATAGCGTAATAATTATATATAATTCAAGTTCCTGAATTAATCTAATATTAAAGGTTCAAAACTAAAGCAGATGATAAATATTATAAGACATAACCATCCTAAAACTTTTCTTCCTGTACTCAATGATCTATCATCTGGAGCTATCGGATGTTTTACCCCAATAAATCTACCTAATAAAAACACAAACAATAAATAACCAGAAAAACCTGTGATGGAAGGAAACAAATAGGTAGTTAAGTATTGGGCAGCAAACATACCAACCGCAATCATCCAAGTAGTACTCTTATCAAAGCCTAATCCTCTGAATGACATAAATAAAAAACCGATGTAGGAAACACTATATAAAAGCATTGAACTTATTGGAATTCCAGCAGTAATTAGACCCAGTCCTGCCATGAATGTGAATATCATATATAATCCAAAAGCGATATAAAAGTGGTTTTTTGCTCCAAAAAGACCATATATAACATGCCCACCATCTAGTTGACCGATAGGAATTAAATTTAAAGCAGTAAAGAAAAGTGCAAGAAATCCAGCAAATAAATAAGGATAATGAATAATCTCTTTATGATTTGGTAATCGATCAGGATCTGCAACATACTTTTCAAACCATGAGAATAATAGATTATTTCCTAGACTTAAACTAACTATCTCTTCATCATCATATACATGATTAGCGTAATCTAAACCATATTGCTCATACTCTGGATGAATTTCAAATATATATTCAGGTTCCGGTAAATTTGTAAATCCATAAAATAATACACCTAATGCAGCAATGAACCCGGCTATCGGACCTGCTATTCCAATATCAAAAAATTGTTTTCTTGATCGTATTGGTCCAACAATTCGAATTAAAGCGCCAAATGTACCGAAAGAAACTGAGCTGATAAATCCTAGCCACATTGGAATGTAATTGGGTAAAGTGACTTCAACTTTATGGTATTTAGCTGTAAAAAAGTGACCAAATTCATGAACAGTTAAAATAAATAGAAATGGGATTGAATACTCCATTCCTGCAACGAAATCTGACCAAGAATAATCAGGAGAATAAAATATAAATTTACTCGTAATCCATTCAGAACCCGCAAGAGTAGTGGTAATAAAAGTAATTACAAATAGTAATATCTTTTTTAGGTAGTAGCGAGCATTTTTCTCAATCATATTTCAGATAATTTACTGTTTAACAGCTCTGTAAAGCCTCCATTTCTCGGTATATGAAGTGTATGAATACCTAATTGAGCAGCTGATTCTAAATTTAGCTTTGAATCATCCATAAACAAAGCTTCCTCAGCAAGTGTTTGAGACTGCTTTAAAACATTTTCATATATTTCTTGATCAGGCTTTCTTTGATTTAGCTCATGAGAAAAATAAACTTCATTGAATAAATCGTTTAAATGAGCATAAGGAAACGAATTTGATAAAATCTTATGAAATGCTTTTTCGTGTATTGCATTTGTATTACTTAACACAATACATTTATAATCTTTAAGCAAACTCTTTACCTCCTCAATTCTATTGATTGGAATTTGACCCAGCATAGCATTCCATGCCTTTTTTATCTCACCTGCATGCGCCTCTATCTTAAATTCCATTTTAAGTTGAGATATAAATTGATCGTCTGAAATTAATCCTTTCTCATATTCTTTAAAAACTGAGGCTGATAAATAAGCGTCTTCTACTTTTTGATTTGACAACCCAGATAAGTCTGAAAATGCAATGATTGTTTTATCTACATGTAAATCAATAATAACACCCCCTAAATCAAAAATTATAGTTTTTATTTTCTGCAATTTTTCTCTTTATTTTAATGAATGCAAATATGGCTGTTCATCCCCCTAATTCAAAATAAGATATAAGCATTAGGTTTATTATAGGATCATAAAACGTTGTAGTTCCTGCTGATGAGAATTAAAAACTATTTGTAGAAAATAAATTCCTGATGTTAAAGTATTAGGTAAAAGTACCTCAATCTTATTCTCCCTAAAATATAATTTCTCCCACTTAATATATTTACCTCTTTGGTCAAAGATCTGAAAATATAGAATATCATTTTGTCGATTTTCATCTAATTCCAGATTAAATGAGAAGTTGTTACGAATAGGGTTCGGATATAAATTAGTACTTAGAAGTGTATCAAATTCTATTTCAATAACTGGTTTATCTTCACCTCGACAAGTCGATACTTGAACATCTACATTTTGCCTAATCTCGTCAAGTTTTTCATAAACATTTATACCAGGGCATAATGTATTGCATCCGTCTTGATGACCTGCAATTACTCCAAGATTTGAATTTAACGGGTGGGAATTTGTAGCTAATGCATTTAAATCATCTTTAAAAGCTTTCCAACTCAAAAGATTCTCCAAACTATTGAGCATGTCTTGCTCTGGATCAACAGTCTCATAATTCCCTAATAAACAAACTCCCATAGTAGTAGAGTTTGATCCACAAAAATGAGCGCCTATAACTAAATCCTGTTCACCACCTGCCGGATCCCTGCCGGCATATATAGCCCCATTGGGAGCTATCAGGTAATTGTAACCTATATCTGACCATCCATTTTCCTGAGTATGAAAAATGTAAATATTCCGAACTGCAAGCGTATAGTCTGTAATATTATTTGAACCCGCTGAGTGATGGATTATTAAATTTTCAGTATCTGTGAAGCTTCTACTATAGCTTGGTTCAGCTAATCCTGACCTCCATTCATCTTGCGTTATAACACCTTCGAGTTGGCAATTATTCGAATCCTGCTTCCTTCTCATTTTTAATGAACTAGCGTAATTACCTTCTCCATTGATTAAAATAGCTTCAATCTGAAGTTTTGATTGATTTTTCAGCATCAGCTTTAGCTCAGATGTAGATTCGTTAAAATGAATTATTGTAGAGTAGAAATAATTTGAATTATCTAATTGGTGTGGACTGTTCTGAAAAACTATACTCTCATCTTTTAATAAAAAAGAAATTTCCTTAAAGTCTATCTCATTTTTAGATTTTAGAGCAATTGCAGTAAATTCAAAATTCGATCTCAAATTAAATCTTTGATTTGAGGAAATTTCTATTGGTATGGTGGTCAATCTTTTTTGTTGTGCCTTTAAGGAAGAAACAGATAAGACTAAACATGAAATAGCAATGATTCTAAACATAATTCAATAATCTAATTATTATAACTTTAGTTTTGTAAAATTATTGAATATAGATCAAAAAAATAGGTCGATTCAAAAAATCGACCTATCTAAATTAAGAATTGAATTTAAATCTATTCTTTAATTACTTTATAAATTCCATTAATACCATTTGTTGATATTATCTGAATGAAATAAATGCCTGGAGCTTGATTACTTAAATTAAACTCATACTTATTATTTACATTCTTTTCATTAATGGACTGGATCAACTTGCCTTCCGCTGATAATAAACTAATCTTGGATATATCGGCCAAACTTATTACCTCAATTTTATCTTTTGCTGGATTAGGAAATAGCTTAACCTCCAAAAATTTATTAGGATTATTTGCCGTGTATCTAACTCTTTTTACAGAAATTTTCCCATTCTCAGAAGTTGCAGAAATTTCTAAAGCTTCTTGATCTTCGCCCGTTAATTCAAACACAATATCTGAATCTTCATCCATAGGAACACCTGGTCTGTCAAATTTTACCGTATATTTCCCAGCTGGGAGATTAGGAATAATAAACTCCCCATTTTCATCCGTTTCAAGATAAGCAACTAATTCTCCTTCCTCCATAACGGTTCTAAAGGAAATCTCTCTACTTGAACCTGTTAAACGCCTAACACTTACTCCCGCTCCCTTCACTCTCCTTCTAGGGAGCATTCTTTCTTCTTCACCAAATACCTCTTCAAAATATCCACTAAACCTAGAGGTACCATTAAGTTCCTGTGGCTCACCCTCCATGGTTACTGATAAACCATCTTGATCACTTCTATGCTGAATGACTTCAGCTAATTCCCAATCAATCGTATTTGGATAGTAAGTATTGATAAGATTAGGATAATCACTTTCATTATTATCAACATATAAAATGTAATCTCCCAAATCAAGATTTAGGATATCAAAAACACCTCCAGCTTTTAGATTAACAAAATATTCTCCGTTCGCCATTTGAACGCTGTCATACTGTTCTCCTTCTTGAAATTTGAATAGATGTACTTTTCCACTTTCCGTTGGAAACTCATTGGTATCAAACATTAATCCTGAAAGATTTGCGGTGGCTATGATGTTAACAGGATTTGATTTGATTCTAAAGTCTGGGCTAAGAATATTCAACATTTCATTCCCCACTTCTAATTGGTAACTACCCATCAATTCATAGGTAATTGAATCATATAAAATAGAGCTAGAATCTTTACCGTTCACTAAAGTACCATCCTTATACCACTGATAAGTGTTTGCTGAACCTTGAACCAGATAGTCAATTAAGAAGCTTGATCCATGTGGGAATCTTTTATCTTCGGTTACACCGAAATTCGCTTGGTTTTCAAAATTGAAAGAAGGCACAACCACTTGTGGTTCTAAATCATCAAAACCTAAAGCATTTCCACTAACATTTAAGGTCTCTAGAATTGGTAACGTACTCAAATCAGCCAAATTTTCAATAGCGTTATTGGAAACATCTAAAACTCTTAAACCCAGTATTTCTGCAATTTCCTCTGGAACAGAACCAGTTAAGTTATTTTCCGGTAAATTTATTTCTACTACTCGATTATCTTGAACAATTATATCATTAGGGTCATCCGACCAAGTTTCAGGATTATTTGCAGTTGTATCCCATACAATCGTGCTCCAATTTTCTCCACCCGTTGATTCGTATAATTTTTTTAATGCTGCAATATCGCGCTCTAAGGATGAAACCTTTAAGTTGGTAATATTAGAATTGAGAATAAGGCCTGGTAAAAGTGAGTTACTTACTTCTACATAATAATTACCCTCATCTGATCTTGCTACGCTACCAAAAGTAAGAATCGAATCCGTTGCACCAGCAATAGCTGTACTATCTTTAAACCATTGGAAAGTGTTAGAAGAAGCTGGCGCACTAACTTCTAAGCTAACTTCCGCAGCTAAGAAATCAATGTAAGATTCTGGAATAATATAGCTTGTGTCTTGATTGGAATAACTGAAGTTCGAAATTGAACTGTAGGCTTGTAGTTGCTCAAAGGCTAATCTATTTGAAGATACATTAAATGAATTCAGTTGCGCTGAAATGGGTACTAATGAAAGAATACTTGTGATATTATTTGATGCTAAATTTATTTGATTCACAAAATTTAGGCTCCCTAATTCAGCTGGTAAAGCTCCACTTAATTGTTTATTGCTCAGATTAATCGCAAATAAGCTATCATTCTTCATGCTTAAGCCTTCCCATGTGTTTAATTTACCTGTTAACCAATTTGTAGAGCTTGTCCAATTTGCGCCATCAAGACTATCATACAATGCAACCATTGCTAAAGAGTCTGATTCTAAATAAGTAGATACTGGCAGCTTAATACTGTTAACAGCACTGTAGTTTGATGAATCACCGCTATTTGTATAAGCTTTTACAGCATAAGAATATAATTCAGAATATTCTGGTGCGACATAAGTCAAAGAATCACTAAATACGGTTATAGTGGAATCTCCTGCTGATAAAGTATTAGGGTTATTATCCTTTCCTATGTAAACTTTATAATTAACGGCATCATTTACAGCCGACCAGTTAAGACTAAAACCATTTGAATTCAAATTACTTAGGCTGACAGATGGTGGATTAACTTCAGTTGATTGTGGTGAAAAATATGCTACCGCTAAATCACCGTTTTCACGAAGCATAATTATATCTTTAACTTCATCTGCATTCAAATCTGCAACGGCTAAACCAGAAATTTTTGATCCAGGGTAGTTATAGGTATTGGATTCAGCAAAAGATCCTGCACCATCATTCAATAAAATATGAATTGCAGGATTATTATAATCTGAAACCACTAAATCTTGTAAGCCATCACCATCCATATCCTCAGCAACCATAACAGCTGGAGCAAAACTTAAAGCTACAAATGAATAACTAGTGCCGTCAAAAATTCGGATTTCATTGTTTATAATATTAGAACTTACAATATTGTCTAATCCATCTCCATCGGGTGAGACTACAATTGATTGAAAAATCTCACCTACTGCAAAATTTGATCTGAAACTGGAGTTTGATTGACTGAAAAAATTTGTATTTGATAAATACCCACTATCTAGATCAATATAATTCAATTCCACATCATTTTGACTCTCTGTAAAAAACACAGGATTCAAATCTGTTATTTCCTGGTTAAAGGCAGTACCAAAAGCAGGAGGTATGCTGGCATATGGAGAACAATTTTCTCCTGAAGAGATAATATTTGCTACTGCGATATTACTATTAATTCCCTCAGAAAAATCATAGATTGGGTAAATTATGTCCGTGAAGCCATCGTAATCTAAATCTCTTAAATCAAAGTCATTATAATTTATATTTGGATCATTAGCCCCATCCCCTAAATTTGTAAAGTTACCATTTCCATCATTTTGAAAATAAATAATACTGTTTATTGAAGAAAATGAAAAAGAAAGAACAAAATCGAATACTGGATTACCAGAAATATTTGAAAGCTCCAAGTCAATATCTGTTGGATTCAGTTGATTTCCCTCCACTATTAAATTGAAGGGTTCATAGGTAGTTTGACCTTCTAAGTTCCTAAAATAGGCGACAGAGTCATAACTAGCAGTAGTAATGACCGCATCAATAGTATTGTCAGCATCTATTGTCCCTAATTTAAGAGTAGATTGCCCCAATGGAGCAGAACCATTTACATTCCCAACTACTGTTAAAGTATCGAATGCTGCGTTTAAATTACTTATAATTGTTGAATTCGAAACGGTGAAATTTCTCCTGCTATAATAAATTTTTCCATCATTAGCCACGGCCTTTAACTGACCTGATTGAGCACCAAACGGAACAGTAACTGTAACGCTATTTTCAGTTGATGATACAACATTTGATGACTTTGAACCAAAATAAACTGATTGTATAACCGGTCCAAAATTACCTGATAAATTTAAGGTTACACTCTCACCTGGCGCAGCAGAATTCTGCGAATAACTTACTATTTCTTTACGGTAATAGAATGGGTTTTGATTAACCGAAGTTGAAGCTAAACCAAGTCTTGCAGTATCAGCTAACGCAAATGAATATTGAACTCCACTAACAAATGAAGAATCTGTTGATGAAGAAATCCCAAGAACACTACCATTTTGAAAATTAACTAGAGCTAAAGAGTCCAAATTAGTAATACCCTCCTCTATTAAATCATATATGATTGGTTCAAAACTAGCATCAACATTTACATCGGTTAAACTACTCGTTATTTCCCAAGTATCCTTAAATCGATCCCTAGCTAATCCAGATGAAATAAAGAGTGTATCAAACTCACCACAGTAATTTGAAATGGGGTTTACCCGCACTAAATCAGTTTGTTGAAAGTCTTCATTATTATTAATTCTAATTTGCTTTAAACCAGTCCCATTACCAACAGCAAAGGTAAAGGGAGTATTTCCAATTTTTCCAAGTGGGGCTTGGACATAACTATCTTTCTGAATACCCGAAACACTTCCATTAGATCCAATGATGACCTCTCTTTGAAATCCTTCATAGAGATCAAAACCTCTAATTACACCATTTATAAAATTCAACTCATTTTTAATATATAGTTGAGAGATCGTTTCACCATAAGAAGCTGATATTTCTACACGGGTTCTACTATCTGAATTGGGTTCATCAGCTAGATTAATAATAAGATCATTATAGATAATTGAATCCTGAGCTATACCAAATCCGCTTAATTGTTGATATCCATTTCCAACCATATGAAGAATGGATTGATCTTGAAAATTAATTTTCCCTCCTGCTCCATTTCTTAAAAAATCGAAATACACAAACATCTCTGTATTTCCAGTGAAATTAACTTGAAACTCTTCATTTGTTTGCTGAATTGCGTCCATTTGAAATGACCCCACAAACACTTTTGAATTAAATATATTCGACTTATAAAATTGAGCACTATTAGTTCTATCATTAAAAAATGATAACCTCCCACTTACATCTAAGGTCACGTTTTGAAGATTGAGATAATTACCCATAAAAGGTGAAAGAGCGGAGCCCAATTGTCGAATATCCATATTCCCTCCTACTTTTATTAATAAAGAATCCCCATTATTAAAGCCTTCTAATCTTAATGGAGTATCAGACAATATCTCATTTTTATCTATTATGAAGTTATTTCCAACAACAAGGCTTGCCTGATTTAAAGGGTTAGCGGTAATAAATACACCAACTGAATCGCTAATCTGAGCCCCAAAAACATCAGAAATTTTTAAATTATTATCAATGGTTAGATTCCCATCATTGATCCAAATTCCTGTATGGGGTGTCTCTTCAAAATTACCTACTATATTAACCTCATCAATTAAAATAATCTCTCCTGAATTAATAGTAACCTTATGATAAATATTTACTGCAGAATCAGCCGGTGGCACTACTCCTCCTGCCCAAATACTCGGATCTGACCAATCGCCATCTGCTATAGAGTTTATAAAAAATGGGTTGGTTTGAGTTTGAATAACTATTGTATCACTATTAGCTTGACTTATCCTTTCACCCCAAATTCTTATATTATAATCTTGCCCAGGAGTTAATCCGCTTATACTAAATGAAGTATTTAGACTACTTACTATGGCTGGGTTGTAGGCAGGTAAAAATGTTACAAAATCATCTACCGATACCTCAATATTAAAATCAAATTCTGTAGCCGTTGAATTATTGAGAAATAATAATATGGAATTCTGTGTGGTTGATGAAACTTGTACATCTGGGCTTGGGATGGGATCTGCTACATCGAAGCTTTTGTCTGAAAGAAAACCTTTATCATGGGCTGTTCTTCCCTTTTCAATAATAACTGGCTCTGAGTAAGTCATTACACCAGGGCTACCGCTATTTAATTCAGAAGTATTGTTTCCAATAGCAATAAATTGAAAAAAGATGCTTGCCAATAAAAGTACAATAAATGTTTTCATGTAGTTATATAAAGTAATTCTTATTTTAAATCGAAATAAAAAACAAACAATAAAGTCTTTACAAAGTAAAAAAATATATAATATTAATCCTAATTATTATTTTTTTATTACTATTTTTTTGTAGTATCTTTAGCCTTACAATTGATTAGAATATTTATGAAAAATATAATCTCAACCTCTATTTTGTTTCTGCTTTTGCTTACAAGCGTAAATATAATAGCTCAAAATTCAAATTCTTCAATTTTCATCGAAATACAAGAAGCTTTTAATTCAGAGGATTACGAGAAAATTATTTCGAAAAAGTCAGAAATATACAAGCAGGTTAATTCCAAAGCTGATACTATTTCTGCCGAACTATTATATTATTTAGGAGACTCTTACTTAGCTTTTGATAGTCTAAAACTCGCGCTTCAGATTATGGAAGAGGAATTAAAAGTAAGGAAAAACATTAAACATACTGACCCATTATTGATTGGTGATATCCATTTTAACTTAGCCTATTACCAACAGTTGAATAGTGACTATCAAAAATCCATCGAAAATTTTGATGAAGCATCTGAGATTTATAAAAAACAATCTGGAGTAGCTGATCCAGGATACGTAGAAAGTAAGATTGAATTAGCAAAATCATACGGAATTATTGGTGAACATAGAACTTCAATGAAAATATTGGAAGATTTACTAAAAATTGAGTTTGTTAAAGAACAGTACCAACATGTTGTAAACAAAGAATTAGGAATGGCTTATTTTGACATCGGCTATTATTCTAAATCTGAAGAAATACTAAAGCAAAATTTAGAATTTATTGAGAAAGTATTTGGTAAGGAAAGTATTGAATTTGCTGAAGGCTTAATAACTCTTGCTATACCTTATTATTACAGGTCGCAATATTCTGAATCTGAATTATTATATACTCAAGCCTTAGAGATCATATCTAAATTAAGTGGAAATGAATATTTAACAGAGAATACAAAAAATAATCTTGCGTTATTGTATTGGAAGATAGGTTTATATGAGGAAGCTATAGAAATTTATGAAGAAATCATTGAGAATGAGCCTAGTTTACAAAACGCTAGTACCTACAGTAATTACGCTCAAAGTTTAATTGCCGTAAATCAAAAAGAAAAAGCAATTGAATATTTCGATAAGTCTTTATCAATAATTAAGGATATTTTGGGAGAAGGAAGTGAATTATACATCAGAGTTTTAAAAGAAAAAGCCTTAGCCTTAAATGGTGTTCTGGATTTAGAGAACTATTACAAGCTTATGGGTGAAAGTTATAGTGTCTCTAAAAAAATATTAGCAAAAAGTAATCCAGAATACTCTAAATACGAATTACGATGGGGAATAGCCAATTTTAGATTAAACGATATTAAACAAGCAGAGAAACACATTAAAGCTGCCCACAACCTAAGAGCAAAATATCTGAGTAAGAACCATCCTCTTTATGCTGAATCAAGTAAAGAGTTAGCTGAATTAAGTTGGTACAAAAAGGACCCTAAAAAAGCTAAGGAGTATTTCAATGAAACTTTTGATAATTATTTTGCTCAGATAGAAGCATATTTCCCTGCATTAAGTGAACAACAAAAGGCCAACTTTTATACCAATATTTTAAGATCAACTTTTGAGGAATTCAACTCCTTTGCAATATCCTATTACAAAGAAGATCCAGAATTACTGGAAGAGATGTATGATTATCAATTAGCAACTAAAGGGTTAATCATGTATGCTACTGCTAAGGCTAGAAAAAATATTCTAAATAGTGAAAATCAAGAATTGATTGACAAATACCAAAACTGGATCAGCACAAAAGAGCTAATATCGCAGCTTTATTCGATGTCGAATGAAGAAGTTGAACAACAAGAATTAAAGCTCGACTCACTATTAAGCGTTTCGTCAGATTTAGAAAAAGAACTTAGTAGAGCATCTTCCGAATTTGCAGATGCATACACTGCAAAAAAATATAGCTGGAAAGATGTTCAAAAAGAACTAAAACAGGGTGAAGCCGCTATTGAGATGATCAGATACAGAGAATTTGTTCCCGATAGCAGCGGAATATTTAAGAATAAAATAAACTATGCTGCATTATTAATCGATAAAAATTCTAAAAATCCAGAATTGATTCTTCTTGAAAATGGACTTGAATTAGAAAATAAATACATTAAAAACTATAGAAATGCTATCCGATTCAAGGTAAGAGATAATTACAGTTATAAATTTTATTGGCAACCCATAGCTGAAAGAACTAAACAATATGAAAAATTATATTTTTCTCCTGATGGAATTTATAATCAAATCAGTATAAATGTATTGTTTAATACAGCCAGTAAGAAGTATGTGTTAGAAGAACAAAACGTACAATTACTAACCAATACGAAGGATTTATTAGCCTACAATAAAACAAAATCGAATTCAAATTTAGCTGCTAACCCTACATTATTTGGATTCCCAAATTATAATAAAGGAATAACTGAAAGTATAACTGAAAATCAGCAAAGCGCTAGCGATATAGTTGAAAATGCAAGTTTAAATAGAGGTTTAAGAGGAAGTCTTCAGAGGTATATAAGAGGAAATGCATTAGTAACCGAACTTCCAGGCACAAAAGTAGAAGTAAACCAAATTGATAATATTTATAAAAGCAACTCTAATGAAAATCCGGAAACCTATTTGGAAAATGATGCAGATGAACTACAATTAAAAGGTGTAAAAAGTCCAAAAGTTTTACACATAGCCACTCATGGCTTCTTTTTAGAAGACAATGAAACTGCTAATACTGAGGAAGAAGATAAATACAGTGAAAATCCATTATTGAAATCGGGATTGATTATGGCTGGTGCTAATTCATTTATTTCTAGCGGACTAAATGAAGGAGCAAGACAGGATGGAATATTAACAGCCTATGAGGCCATGAATCTAGATTTAAGTGATACAGAATTGGTTGTTTTATCTGCCTGCGAAACAGGATTAGGGGAATTGAAAAATGGTGAAGGCGTTTATGGTTTAAGAAGAGCCTTCCAAGTTGCAGGGGCTGATGCTATTATTATGAGTTTATGGTCGGTTGATGATGCTGCTACTCAAGAGCTTATGACTAGTTTTTACGAAAATTGGGTAAATGGAATTGACAAATTAACTGCTTTCAATCAAGCTCAGAAAACCATTAAGGAAAAATATAAGTCGCCTTTTTACTGGGGAGCTTTTGTAATGGTTGGTCAATAAATTAAAAATATAATTAGAGTAAAGGCTTCGTAAAATCACGAGGCCTTTTTTATTTTTGTGATATGTCAACTGAAAAAAAATGGATTTTAGCTCCTGAACCTGCCAAATCGCTGGTTTCACAACTAAATGAATCAATCAATATCAACCCGATTTTATCTAAAATTTTAATAAATAGAGGTGTAACTAATTTTGAGGAAGCTAAAACATTTTTCAGACCTTCTATAGAGGATTGCCACGATCCATTTCTTATGAAAGATATGGATATTGCTGTAAATAGACTACAAAAAGCCATTCAAAACAATGAATCAATTTTAGTATTTGGAGACTACGATGTAGATGGCTCTACATCTGTTGCCATGATGTATAGTTTTTTACAAAACCATTGTGAAAATTTATACTATTACATTCCTGATCGATATTTAGAAGGTTATGGAATATCTTATCAGGGAATTGATTATGCAGTTGAGAAAGAATGTAGTTTAATAATTGCATTAGATTGTGGTATAAAAGCCATTGATAAAATTCAATATGCAAATGAAAATAATGTTGACTTTATTATATGTGATCATCATAACCCAGGCGCAGAACTTCCTGAAGCAAAAGCTATATTAGATCCTAAAAGAAAAGATTGCAAATATCCATTTAAAGAACTATCTGGTTGTGGCGTAGGATTTAAGTTAATTCAAGGGTTTTGTATTCAAAATAATATTCCAGAACATCATGCTTTTGAATTATTAGACCTAGTAGCGGTTAGCATAGCTTCAGACTTAGTATCTGTTACGGGTGAAAACAGAATTTTAGCTTTTTATGGATTAGAAAGAATTAACTTTAATCCAAGACCTGGCATCAAAGCACTATTAAAATCCTCAGGTCTTAATGAAAAAATCACAATTTCTAATCTAGTTTTTCAATTAGGACCAAGAATAAATGCAGCCGGAAGAATAGATCATGCACATTTAGCAGTTAAGTTGTTAACTGCCATTCATGAAGATCAAGCCTTATTAATTGCCGAAAAAGTATCCAGTAAAAACAATACTCGCAAAGGCTTTGATCAAAGTATTACTTCGGAAGCCCTTAAACTTATTGAGGATGATCATAAAATCCTTCATGCAAAAAGCACTGTATTATTTAAAGAAACCTGGCATAAGGGTGTAATTGGAATTGTTGCCTCCAGATGCATTGAACATTATTACAGACCAACCATTATTCTTACCGAATCAAATGGAAAAGCAACTGGTTCAGCACGTTCGGTTGATGGATTTGATTTATATAATGCTATTGAATCGTGTAAAGAACATCTTGATCAGTTTGGAGGACACAAGCATGCTGCTGGCTTAACCTTACCCATTGAAAATATCCCTCAATTTTCTAATGCATTTGAATCTGTAGTACAACAGAATATTACCGAAGATCAGCTTATTCCTAAAGTGCACATAGACTCCTATGTTAAAATTGATCAAATTACGGATAAGTTCTATTCAATTTTAAGTCAAATGGATCCATTTGGTCCAGGAAATATGCAGCCTGTTTTTGCAGCAAAAGATCTAAAATTGATAAGTAAACCTATCCTTTTAAAAGAAAAACATTTAAAATTAGAAGTGATGGACAAAGAGGGTCATCATATAATCAAAGCAATAGGATTTGGTTTAGGTCATTTAAAATCAAAATTAGAGTCAAACAGTAATTTTGAATTAGCCTTTACCATACAAGAAAACCATTTCAATGGTACAAAATCTTTGCAGCTTTATCTAAAAGATATCCGCATTGAATAATTATTTTCGTTAATTTGCCTTTTGGGTATGTTTGTTGCTTCTCATGCAAATAAACAAAATAGACAAAATGATATTAAGAGCTGATAATCTTGTAAAAATATATTCAAAAAGAACCGTAGTTGATCATGTTTCAGTTAGTGTGGAACAAGGAGAAATTGTAGGACTACTAGGGCCAAATGGAGCAGGTAAAACTACCTCATTTTACATGATAGTAGGTCTAGTAAAACCGAATTCTGGAGAAATATTTTTAGATGATCAAAACATCACGGATTTACCAATGTATAAGCGAGCTAAAAAAGGGGTTGGCTATTTAGCTCAAGAAGCCTCTGTATTCAGATCCTTAACAGTTGAAGAAAACTTAATGGCTGTTTTGCAGATGAGAAAAATTAGCAAAGAAGCCAAGAATGAAAAAATGGAAAGCCTGCTTGAAGAGTTTAGCTTAAACCATGTGCGAAAAAATAAAGGGATGGTACTTTCTGGTGGCGAAAGAAGACGTACTGAAATTGCCAGAGCTTTAGCAATGGATCCTAGCTTTATATTATTGGATGAGCCTTTTGCAGGGGTAGATCCAATAGCTGTTGAAGAAATTCAAACGATAGTAGGACAGCTCAAAAATAAAAACATTGGTATTTTAATCACAGATCATAATGTAAACGAAACGCTATCCATTACTGATAGAGCCTATCTAATGTTCGAAGGTAAATTATTAAAAGCTGGTACTGCTGAAGATCTTGCGAATGATGAACAAGTAAGAAGAGTTTATTTAGGGAAGCATTTCGAATTAAAAAGAAAACTATAAACTATGGAATTCCTTCATTCTATTATGACATGGGTGATGAAGAAAAGAATCCACGAAGTGGAGCTTTTCATCAAATATCCTAATGAAGTTCAGATTGAAGTGCTTCATAAACTAATTTATAGAGCCAGGAATACAAAATTTGGCCAAGAGTATAAGTTTGATGAAATAAAAGACTTTGAAACTTTTCGAGAAAGAGTTCCTTTACATACTTATGAAGAATTATTCCCCTATATAGATCAACTGCTAAAAGGTGACCAAAATATACTTTGGCCAACTGAAATTAGATGGTTTTCCAAATCTTCTGGAACTACTAACGATAGAAGTAAATTTATTCCTGTTTCAGATGAAGCCCTTGAGGATTGTCACTTTAAAGGGGGGAAAGATTTACTATCTATTTACCTTAACAATAACCCAGAATCCAGACTATTTACAGGTAAAAACCTGAGCATAGGCGGTAGCCAACAAGTAAACCAATTCGACAATAATTCAAATTCATTTTATGGTGATGTCTCTGCCGTAATTATGAAAAACCTTCCGTTTTGGGTTCAGATTATTAGAACGCCAAGCCTTGAAATTGCTCTCATGGATGAATGGGAAGGTAAGATTGAAGCCATGGCAAATGCAACCATGAAGGAGGATGTAACCAGTTTAACGGGCGTACCTACCTGGACTGTAGTTTTACTACAAAGAATATTAGAGCTTACAGGAAAAAATGATATTTCAGAAGTATGGCCTAATTTAGAGTTATTTATACATGGTGCTGTTTCTTTTGTCCCTTACCAACCTCTATTCAAAGACCTGATCAAATCACCAAGAATGAGTTATTTGGAGACTTATAATGCTTCAGAAGGCTTTTTTGGAATACAAGACTTGAATGATTCTGATGAGATGCTTTTAATGTTAGATTATGGGATTTTTTACGAATTTATACCATTAGAAAATGCTAATGAAAAGCAACCTAAAACTCTTCGTTTAGGAGAAGTTGAACTTCATAAAGTATATGAAATCGTAATCAGTACCAATGCTGGATTATGGCGCTATAGAATTGGTGACACCATTAGGTTTACTTCATTAGATCCTTACAGAATCAAGATCAGCGGTAGAACCAAGCATTTCATTAATGCATTTGGAGAGGAGCTCATGATTGAAAATGCAGAAAAAGCAATTGCTGTGGCATGCAATAAAACTGGAGTAATCATAGATAACTTTACGGCTGCTCCTAAACATTTAGCACAAGGAAAAAGAGGAGCGCATGAATGGGTAATTGAATTTTCTAAAGAACCCAACAACATAGAGGAATTTGCTCAAATTTTAGATGATGAAATAAGAAAGATAAACTCTGATTATGACGCTAAACGATATAAAGACATTGCCTTGCATTGCTTACTAATTCACAAAGTTCCTCAAGGAACGTTCTATGAATGGATGAGAAAAAGAGGGAAATTAGGAGGACAAAATAAAGTACCTCGCCTTTCAAATAGCAGAAAATATCTGGAAGACCTATTAAGCATGGTTAAACAGAAATAAAAAAAGCTGATTATAATATCAGCTTTTAAATAAATACCTTTCAAATGTAATTGATTAAGATGCCCATTTAATAGTGCATCCTATAGCTTTAGTTTTCTTTTCTGGTACTTCCTCGCCTTTCAAAACTGCATTAACTGCATCCTCTACATATTTTTTATCAGCCAAATCTGCTGATTTAGTATTATTATCAATTGCTCCAATATACTTTACTGTTTTATCAGCATCTAAAACATACACATGAGGTGTATTGGTAGCACCATAAGCTTTCGTAATTTCTTGAGTTTCATCATACACATAAGGAAATTCAAATCCCTTTTCTTTTGCTCTTACAATCATCTTATCAAATGAATCTTCAGGTGATCTTTCATCATCATTTGGATTGATTGCAATTACTGGAATTCCCTTGTTTGCATACTTTTCATGTAAGGCTATAATTCTATCTTCATAAGCAACAGAATACGGACAGGAGTTACAAGTAAAAATAACCATAAACCCTTTAGCATCTTTATAATAGTCTAAAGAAACCATTTTTCCATCTACATTTTTGAGGGCAAAATCTCTAGCGGTATCCCCTACTTTATATCCATTTTCCTTAATACTAAATGCAAAGAGAGCAGTTAAAATAATCGATAGTGCTAATAACTTTTTCATAGTTGTATTAATTTAGTTTTTGTTTTATTAATGATGTTAATTCTCCTTCATCAAATTCCTTTTCATAAAAAAATTTCTTGCCATCTACAATCAGTAAGGTTGCTGGAATTGCTCCGGACCACTCAGGACTAACTTTGTCTATCCATGAATTATAGTCAAGGTTATTAATTAGATAAAGTCCTTTAGGATTCAATCCTTTTTTTAAAGCAAACTTATCAGCTCTTGTAGCGTTTTCTTCAAAATCTAAACTCATATAGATGAAATCAACCTCCGGGAATTCAGCCTGAGCCTCTACAAAATAAGGTAACTCCTTAATACAAGGTTTGCACCATGTTGCCCAGAAATTAATCACAGTAATATTCTGAGAAGAAGTAGGTTTCATGAGCTCTTCTAATTGAGGGACATCAATAATTTTAATATTTTGATTCTGAGAAAAAAGTTGATTTGTAAAAATGAATCCAGAAAGGAAAATTATGACAGTGATTATCTTTTTCATAACCAAATATAAACGATAATTACTGCAAAATGTTGATCACAAAATCTCGAGTATCTCTTCTTTTGGGATTTTGAATATATTAATTCTTTCCTTGGTTCCAGCAAGAGTAATTTTAGAGAGTATAATCATACCTTCATCTTGGGTCGGTGCAATCTTAACTACCGCTAATGGATCAATTCCTCCAATGTACTTTATAGCCACTAGATCTCCTGAATTTTGATCATAAAAGTTCAATTTAATTCTACCATCTAGAGTAGTATAAGCATTGACCAAATATTCAGAATTGCCAACTGGAATGACTGCTGAAGTCGCTTTTTGTATACTCAGTCTATCCCTGACATTTCCTCCACCTAAAAATTCTATTTCAACAGTATCCTGAACAATAGGGCTATAACTATTTACAAAGTATGACTGATTATTATAAAAATAATTAATAGCAAGTAGACCACTCCCAATCTCCGTAATTGAGTTGATTTTATCTTGAGCTTGACTTTCAATTAGTCCTGATTGAATACCCTGATCATTTGTATAGGTTAAATTTAAACTATTACCACGCAATCCATTAAAATATAATACCGAACCAGAATTATATGCACCTACAAAAAATTCTTCCTTTTTGGTTCGTCTAAAGGTTAAAATATTTTGATCCGTTAATTTCACAGTATCAAATCTTCTGGCCCATTCCATTGCAAAACCATCTTGTATTTTACTTAATACCATTCCTGTGGTGTCATTATAAGTTAAGAGAAGATATGTATTGGGATTGATAGTATTAAAAGCAAGAGGATTAGGATAACTATCATACGTTCTTAAAGGCTCAATTTTTTGCTCTAGATCATTTATCTCAAACAAAGTGGAAGTAGCATTTGGGTTAGTAGCTGCAATAAAATAATATTTATCTCCTTGCTGAACCAATCCCGCAATAGGATCTACGTACTGAGGTTCTAATTGTCTGCTCCACTGAAAATCTCCTCTGTTAGATACTTTCAAAACAAAAATTGTATTATTCGCTAATTTGGAAAGCACTAGATATCCTCCTTCATTAGTTTCTATAATATCTAATGGTGTGTAATTAATGTCCTCTGACAGATTATCAAAAATGCTATTAAATTTCTCAGTTGAATTATATTCAACAATATCCTCATCGCAGGCAGATATTAAAAAAAGAATTATAAATAAATAGATTGAACTTCTCATATTTCTACTGGCATAAATTCCTTTTTACTTAAATATTTTAGTGGGAAAATTATTCCAATTAGTGCCTCAACCGTCTGGAAATTTATGTCATCCATTACATCATAAGCTTCATTTTGTAAATTTTCATTAGCATATCTTGCATTTTGATTGTTTGCATTACTTAATCCATATCGAAAATTGGCTTCAGCCGTTATGTAAAAAGTATTGACTCTAAACCTAGCACCTACTCCAACAAACGCATCGGCTTTAAAAGGTGCCATAATTGATTTAATATCTTCATTTTTATTAAACTCTTGGCTTTCAATACCATTTTGAATAGTGTATTTAGTGTATTCCTTATTTGCATTTAACAAGAGTGAAAAATTTATGCCCGCTTGAGCAAAAGGAATTATAGCAGGCACACTTGGTTTTCTGCCTTTTCTATCCCAAAATCTACTGTTAACTTTTCTAAACATAAATCGAAAAAAAACAGGTAGATCCAGATAATTTAAACTATGATTATGAGTGAAATTAACGCTGTTGGATGTACCAGGCTGTTCTTGTAAATATTGAAATCTTACTCTACTAACTGAAGCATTTGTTCCTAATACCAATCTTTGTTCAAATTGATACATATAGGTTATACCGTATATCACACCTAAATTATTAACCTCTTGATATTGCTTATTATACAAGCCTTCATTTAGATTATTAGTTGGCTTTATAAGAGAATAACGATTGATTACATTTATTGTATTGTAGTTCGCACCAGCTCTAAATCCAAAATACATTTGAGAATTTTTAAAGGGATCTTTATTTAATTTATCCCAAACTGATTGCGCATTACATGTAATACTTATAAGCAATATAAACACACTGCACAGATACTTAAACATCATTTTTTTTATCAAACACCGCATTAAAGATCAAACTTTTTATACTTCAATCAAAATAAATAGAAGGGTTCATTCGCACTATCTTTTTACTAACTTTACGCTCAAGAAAAAATTATGCAAGAAGATATATCAAACAATGAACAGGAAGATGATGGTTTATTTGAACATCATCAAATAAAAGTTGATCCTAAACAAGAGTTACTACGGATAGATAAATTCTTAATGGATAGATTGCCTAATGTAACCCGAAATAAGGTTCAAAAGGCAATAAAAGATGGGTTTGTACAAGTAAATGGCGACACAATTAAGCCCAATTATAAAGTTCATCCTAATGACAATATCAGAATTGCGTTACCTGAACCTCCACGAGACACGGAGGTTGTAGCTGAAAACATTGAGCTTGATATTATTTATGAAGATGATGATCTTCTAATTGTTAATAAAGAGGCAGGAATGGTAGTTCATCCTGCTCATCAAAATTGGACTGGTACGCTCGTGAATGCATTAGCATATCATTTTCAACAATTACCAGAAATGGAAGGAAATGAAGGCAGACCGGGATTAGTTCATAGGATAGATAAAGATACTTCTGGTTTATTAGTGATTGCCAAAACTGAACAAGCCATGACTCATCTTGCAAAACAGTTCTTTGATCACAGCATTGAAAGAACCTATTATGCTTTAGTTTGGGGGGAATTGGAAAATGAAGAAGGCACTATTGATGTGAATTTAGGCCGAAGTTTTAAAGATAGAAGAATAACGGATGCATTTCCTGAAGGGGATTTTGGAAGAACTGCGATCACCCATTATAAAGTAATTGAAAGACTCCGTTATGTAACACTAATCAAATGTAATCTGGAAACAGGAAGGACACACCAAATTAGGGCTCATATGAAATATATTGGTCATCCTTTATTTAATGACGCTACTTATGGTGGTGACAAAATTTTAAAAGGAACTCAATTTTCTAAATACAAGGCTTTTGTTGAAAATTGTTTTAAAGTAATACCAAGGCAAGCTTTACATGCGAAATCACTGGGTTTCATTCACCCTACTCAAAACAAACACGTTCAGTATGAAACTGAATTACCAGAGGATTTTAAAATGGTACTTGAAAAATGGAGGCATTACATCCAGTTTAATTAAACATCTGGATATTCAGGTATTGCTACCATTAGTTTTAAATATTCAAAGATGGTTAAATTGATTGAACAGGCAGTAAATTAGGAAACTAAAGACTTAGATCTTACAATTCAGCATATAATGACTTTTGAAGTAAAGGCGAAAGTTTTATAACTCACTTTCAGCCAATCCTTCAACTTTAAGTTTGTTCTTAACAGGATTTGCATACATGGCTAATAATGGACCTTTCAATTCATCAAAGTCTGCAGAAAACATTTTAGCTTGATTTCTAAGATAATCTTCAA
This sequence comes from Marivirga arenosa, assembly GCF_030503875.2. Lineage (NCBI taxonomy): Bacteria > Pseudomonadati > Bacteroidota > Cytophagia > Cytophagales > Marivirgaceae > Marivirga > Marivirga arenosa. The sequence continues at coordinate 3,436,070 of NZ_CP129968.2, forward strand.
ATTTCTCAGCTTCTTCTTTAGAATAGTAATCTGAAAAACGATTTTCAAACAACCAGTCATATGCGATGAAGTTATTAGGCCATAGCTTATAATTTTTATGAATTCGTTCATCAATCAAATCCGCTAATGCCTGCATTTGATCATTTTTATTCTTGATCTCTCTTATTTCTTGAAGTTTCTCATCCACTATTTTACCAATGGAAATATGAACTCTTCCTTTAACACCAGTTATACCTGCAATCATGCTTTGTAAATCATCCTCAGGAGTTTTTTCTATGGGTTGTCCTGCCAATTTGGAAGCAATTTCTCTTGCCTTTAAAACATCACAAGGATCATATTCATAAGAAATAGCCATTGGGGCAATTCTTAATGGAGCATAATTTTCATAAAAATCTTTCCCTCCACTTAAACCTATCATTTTCAATAAGCCCTGTTGAGTTTGATCATCTCCATCTTTTGTTCTACCCTCTCTTTGAGCAATCCAAATCGAGGTTTTTGCCTCTAAAATAGTATAGCGAATGTAGGAAGATAAAGTCTGTGAATAGGAATACATCTCCCTTGGAGCTACATTTCTATTCACAATAAAGTTTTTATTAAGTTTAGCTAAATCGGTCACCCATTGATTCACTAGTAAATTATTTCCAATGGCAACCTCTGTCGTATCTATGCCTAATTCAAATAGTAATACATTCAGAATGGTCGAGTCCAATACAATATCTCTGTGATTAGATATAAACAGGTAGGCATTTTCAGGGTTTATTCTATCGAATCCATCATTAGTAATTCCTTCTGAACTACTATCTAATACTCTTCTAGCAGTAGGATACATCATTACCTTCTGGAAATCTTTAACTGAACTCACCTCAGATAAAGACTTTTTTAATTCATCAATTGATTTTTCAGGAAATAATCTATTGGTAACCTGATCAAAAAAAGGATGCTGAATGAAACGCTTAACCGCTTCATTAACTTCAGAATCTTTATAAGGTCTAATCGAATCAAATACTTCCAAATACTCCATAAATCAAAAAATAGAAACACGAAATAAATGATTTTTACGTTAAAATCCCGAAAATAGATAGGAAATTCCCTATTGACACTCAAATTATCACTCTGGGAAAACTTCATATTCATTTAACAAGCACTTAATAATAAGTCGGTTACAAAATTGTAGCTTTGTATAAATTCAAAAGTATCAACCATGCATAAAGTCACTCCAAATTTTTACGCGGGTGTTAATTTCATCCAGATTTCTTGTTTACCTCAAGAGCAACAAGAACTTTTTAGCAATTGGATTCATAAAAGTTCTGTTATGGAAATGGAAATTAATAATATCAAATTAAATGATTGTGTAGATTATCAGGAATATACGTATTGGTTTGATTTTCAAAATCAGAATCAAAATTCATACTTAGATTCCAGTATTTAATATATCTTATTAGATTTGTGGTAAACCTACATCTATGGATTACCAAAAAGAATTAGTTGTTGTTTCACAAAAATTAATTCCTGATTTTGAATTTAATCAGCAGACCATCTCTGATAAAAATGGCTTTGTTAAGTCGATTAGTCCTTACCTTTCTCACCTATTAGATAATGACTTTCAGAAATTAGTACAGATAATGTACCGTATAGATGTGTCAGAAAAAGAATTTGCCTTAACTTTGCAAGCTGGAAATGAGAATATAGCTGAAAAGCTGGCGGAATTGATTTATAACCGCCTTTGCTTAAAAGCTAAAATAAGAGCAAAATACAAAGCAAAGTAATTTATGCTAAAAATAGCAGTTGATTTTGATGGCACTATAGTTGAAGATCGATACCCAAATATTGGCAAACCTCAATTATTTGCTTTTGAAACTTTAAAAGCCCTTCAATCTCAGCAACACTTGTTAATATTATGGACGGTACGCGAGGGCAGAGCTTTAAAGGAAGCTATTGAATTTTGTAAAAAGCATGGTGTTGAGTTTTATGCAGTAAATAAAAACTTTCCAGAAGAAGAATTAGAAGAAGGGCAAAGTAGGAAATTAAATGTTGACTACTTTATAGACGATAGAAATATAGGTGGCTTTTTAGGTTGGAGTAAAACATGGGAACTATTAGGTAATTCACCTGTTGATTACTCATTACCAAAAAGATCATTTTGGGATAAATTAAAAGACTTGTTTAGATGATTCACTTGAAGACAAAAGAAGAAATAGAATTAATTCGTAAAAGTGCATTGCTAGTTTCTAAAACACTCGGCTTAATGGCCGAATTACTTGAACCAGGAATCACTACTTTAGAATTAGATAAAAAAGCTGAAGAATTTATCCGAGATAATGGTGGTGAACCAGGTTTCTTAGGTCTTTATGATTTTCCTAACACCCTATGCATGAGCCCGAACGAACAAGTTGTTCATGGCTTCCCAAACAAAACGCCATTAAAAGAAGGTGATATTATTTCTATTGATTGTGGAGTTAAAATGAATGGTTTTTATGGAGATCATGCCTATACATTTGCTGTAGGGGAAGTAAAACCTGAAATTGAGCAATTATTAAAAGTCACTAAAGAATCATTGTATTTAGGTATTGAAGAATGTAAAGCGGGCAATAGAATAGGTGATATTGGATTTGCCATTCAACATCATGCTGAAAAACATGGCTATGGCGTAGTGCGTGAATTAGTAGGTCATGGATTAGGTAGAAAGATGCATGAATCTCCTGAAGTACCTAATTATGGTAAAAGAGGTAGAGGTGCCAAGCTGAAAGACGGCTTAGTCTTAGCAATTGAACCCATGATCAACTTAGGTGGTAGAAGTATTAAGCAATTAGCTGATGGATGGTCAATCGTTACTGCTGATGGAAGATATTCTGCTCATTTTGAACATGATGTTGCAATAGTAGATGGAAAGCCCGACATTTTATCAACATTTGATTTTGTTGAAGAAGCATTAAAGAAAAAAGGGTTAGCTATTTACTAACCCATATTAATAATATTAAACCTTTTCCCATAAGCCAGTGGGAACAATTTCTAATACATGGCCAATTGGGTCCTCAAAATAGGCAGAGAATTTCCCATTAGGCCATTTATGCTCGTAGGTTACCTCAATTCCTTTTTGCTTTAGTTCTTCTTTGGCTGATTCATAATTCTTAGCAGGAACCTCAAATGCTATATGTTGCTTTCCTCTTGCAAAATGAGGAGGTGGAACATCTTGATGTTCACTAAAATCTGGATTAAAACATAATAATACAGAGGTACCTGATCTAAAAAAAATAAGCTTTTCTGGAACGTAAGTCATGATAGGTAATCCTAACTTACCATTATAAAATTCTTTAGCTTTTTCTAAGTCTTTAATGTAAAGACATACTTCTTTAATTTGATTGATCTGCATATCATCAAATTAGCAAAAAGCCTAGAATTATAAAACTTAATGTTTTTTCTTGAAGACTTTAGCAATCCAACGTGGCAAAACAATTGCTCCTAAGAAAAGATACGGATAGTAAGTCATTAATCTCCAGAAAATATTCGTGATAAATGTAACTGAGCCTAAATCTTCTTTAAAAAATTGTGTAAAAATGAATTCCGCAGTCCCGCTACTTCCTGGTGTTGGAGATACTAACATGGTAATCCATATCACTACGTGACGAGCAAATATTACAATATGATCGAAAAAGCTCTGATCAGTAAAGGCTTCTATCACACAATTAAGCATAGCATAACGAGCAGACCAGATAAATAAAGTAGATAACGAGATCTTTAGCCAATACGTAAAGCTTCTTCCTCTCAATTCTTTAGAAGCCATCATAATTTCAGAACCTTGCTCATAGGCTCCCTGTCTCCACCTTCTTAAGAAACCTATAGAGGTAATTTTTAATAAAATCCATCTGAACCACCGTGGATTTACTAATACTGCAAAAGCCATCACAAAGGTGTAAACCGCAATTAATGAATAACTTATAATAAAAAGTGCTGGTAAGCTTCTTCCCAACTGACTTTCTACCATTGTATTTTGAGGAAAAATATAGCCCGATGCAATTAAATAAACGATTGGAGCCATCACTACAAAGTAAAGGTTGTCAAAAATGGCCGTAATCATGGTATAAGCCAAGGCTTTACCTAATTTCAAGCCTTCTTTCATGAGTATAAAAACAGCCACTGCTGTACCTCCAACTACTGAAGGTGTAACCGCTGAAGCAAATTCCCATAATATAATCACATAAATACTACTCTTCCATGACAGCCTTTCACCAGTTATCATTCTGATTCTGTAGACGTAACCAAGATCACGAGCAAATAAAACAAAAAAGGCTAAAGCAACAGGAAATATCTCAGCCTCAAATATTTTTGTTAGGTTTTCAACCGTTACAGAATCGTCTTGATAAAAAAGAAATGCGACTATAGAAACACCTAATAAAACGGGAATCCAAACCTTATTAGGATTTAAGGTTTTAAATACTTTCTCTTTCTCTAATTTCATTCAGCGACTTTTTCAATTTTCTCAAGCCAAAAATTATTGAATCCCTCCCCTACTGTGATGGTAATAAGTGAACTTTGTAATAATTCTAGAATAGCTAAAAAATTAAATATTACTGCGATTTTTTCTGGCTTCTCCTCAATAAAACTTGTAAAGGCCATCCGTCCATCTAATTCTAATCTACCAAGGATATGAGTTTTCTGTCCTTCAATAGTATAAGGATATTGGACCACTTTATGCGAAGGTTTATTTTTCTCCAACTCATAGCGAGCCATTACATCCCTAAAAACACGTAACAATTTATACAGGTCTACATTCTGAAGTTCAGCTTCTACATTTATAGTTTCAGATAATGATCGAACCTCTTTCTTAACATTACCTCTTTTTTCTTTTTCCTGCATTTTGCCTTCCATTTCGGAAAGTTCCTGCAAAACAGATTTATATTTTTTGTACTCTAATAAATGTCGAACAAGTTCCTCTCGAGGGTCTATCTCATTTCCTTCTTCATCCATTTGAGGTCTGGGAAGCAGCATTTTAGCTTTTATTCTCATCAAAGTAGAGGCCACAAGGATAAATTCACTTGCCACTTCGATATTCATCTGCTCTAAATGCTTCAAATAATCAAGGAAATCATTCGTGATTTTAGAAATAGGAATATCATAAATATCCAACTCATCCCTTTCAATGAAGAAAAGAAGCAAATCGAATGGCCCCTCAAAAAGTGGTAATTTTATTTCAAAGCTCAATGTAGATGAATATTTAGTCGTTCTAGATTTTCAAAGATAATTGAATTTGAAAATATTGTAGGTTTATAAAAGGATTTTATCAAATAATTAGCTTTTTTAACGCAAAAAATTCGGTAATTTGTAAGTTGAAAAACATTTACGAGTAGTTTTTGTTTTTTGCATTAAACATTTGAAAACTTATGCTTATTCAACCCGGAGAACTTTTATCTAAAATAGATAGCCCTGCTCAACTTAGGGAGTTAAATCAATCACAATTAGTACAGCTAAGCCAAGAATTAAGACAATTCATTATTGATAACGTATCAATTTATGGGGGTCATTTTGGCGCTAGTCTTGGTGTTGTAGAATTAACTACTGCACTTCATTATGTATTTAATACTCCAGAAGATCAAATTATTTGGGACGTAGGACATCAAGCTTACGGTCATAAAATCTTAACTGGTAGAAAAGAAAAATTTCATACCAATAGAGTGTACAAGGGAATTTCGGGTTTCCCTAAAAGAAAGGAAAGTGAGTACGATGCTTTTGGTGTAGGACATTCTTCTACTTCTATTTCTGCTGCTTTAGGTATGGCTTTAGCCTCTAATTTAAAAGGAGATTTACAAAAGCAACACATTGCTGTTATCGGTGATGGCGCTATGACAGGCGGGATGGCATTTGAAGGAATGAACCACGCAGGTGCTTCTGATGCTAATATGATTATTATTTTAAATGATAATTGTATGTCAATTGATCCTAATGTTGGAGCTTTAAAAGAATATTTGACTGACATCACAACCTCTCACACTTATAATAAAATGCGTGATGATGTATGGAAGTTATTAGGAAAAGTATCTGGTTTTGGGAAAAGTGCACAGGAGGTAGTTGGCAAATTAGAAAACAGCATTAAATCATTCCTTTTAAAGCAAAGCAATTTATTCGAATCGTTAAACTTAAGATATTTTGGTCCAGTTGATGGGCATGATGTAAATCATTTAGTTCACGTTTTAAGAGACTTAAAAGATATTCCTGGACCTAAAGTATTACACTGTGTAACTACTAAAGGTAAAGGATTTGGCCCTGCTGAAAAAGATCAAACTAAATGGCATGCTCCAGGTAAGTTTGATAAAATAACTGGTGAAATACAAAAGAAACCTGTAACAAAACCTTCAGCGCCAAAATATCAAGAAGTATTCGGACATACTATTGTTGAATTAGCAGAGCAAAATGAAAAAATTGTGGGGGTTACACCAGCAATGCCTTCAGGTTCTTCATTAAATATTATGATGAAGGCCATGCCTGACAGAGCATTTGATGTTGGGATTGCGGAACAACATGCCGTTACCTTTTCTGCAGGTTTAGCAGCACAAGGATTGGTTCCATTCTGTAACATTTACAGTACTTTCATGCAACGTGGTTATGATCAGGTTATTCATGATGTTTGTATACAAGATCTTCCAGTCAATTTCTTTTTAGATAGAGCTGGATTTGCGGGAGCTGACGGTCCAACACACCATGGTAATTACGATATTGCCTACATGCGTTGTATTCCAAATATGATTGTTGCTTCACCAATGAATGAGGCAGAATTAAGAAATATGATGTATACCTCTCAACTTCCAAGAGAAGGGAAAGCATTTACTATTCGTTACCCAAGAGGTAAAGGAGTTATGCCAGAATGGAAAACTCCAATGGAAGAAATGGAGATTGGTACTGGAAGACAAGTAAGAGATGGAAAAGACATTGCTATTTTAAGTATAGGTCATATTGGAAATTATGCTTTAGAGGCTGCTGACAAACTAGCTGAAGAAGGTGTTGAAGCAGGTGTTTTCGATATGAGATTTGTTAAACCTTTAGATGAAAAACTTCTCCATGAGGTATTTTCCCAATATAAAAAGGTAATTACCGTAGAAGATGGGTGCCTTATGGGAGGATTTGGTAGTGCAATACTTGAATTTATGGCAGAAAATGATTATTCTTCACAAGTGAAACGTTTGGGTATTCCGGATAGAATAGTTGAGCATGGTGAGCAAGCTGAACTACATGCAGAATGTAACTTCGATCCGGAAGGCATTTTTACCACAGCGCTTCAAATGGTTGAACAATCTGTACATGCTAAACTATGAGCATTCACTTTGAAGTATCCGGAAAAGGTTATCCGGTAGTTTTTTTACACGGTTATGGCGAAACACATGCCATTTGGGATCACTATAGAGAGAGATTATCTTCAAAATATAAGGTAATCACTCCTGATTTGCCTGGTTTCGGTAAAAGTGATAGCTTACCATATGAGCATAGTCTTGACATGGTAGCAAATTCCGTTTACGATTGTTTAAAAAGACAAAACGTTTCTGAATGTATCATCATGGGACATTCTTTAGGCGGTTATGTTACTTTAGAAATTGCTAAGAGATTTCCCAATATTGTTTCTCATATAGGATTAATACACTCTACTGCACTTTCTGATACAGAGGAAAAAAAAGAAGGCAGAGTAAAATCTATTGAATTTATACAGAAATACGGTGTAGCTAAATTCATCGAGAGTTTCGTCCCAATGCTTTTTCATGAAAATCACAGGGAAAGACTTAAAGATACTATTCAAACCATAGTTGAAGAAGGTAGTAAAATACCAGAGAAAACTTTAACGGATTACATGTTATCGATGAGGGATCGTCCTGATAGCATTGAATTTATTAAGGAATTTGAAGGCTCTATTTTATTCATCTATGGTGAAGAAGATGCCAGTATTCCTGTTGCCTTAAGTAAATCTCAAATAAAATTCATGAAACATCCCTATCTGAAAAACTTACCTAAGACAGGTCATATGGGAATGTTCGAGCAAGAGGAAGAAGTATATCAAGCTATCTCAAAGTTTATTGAAGTAACTCATAAATAAAATTAGCTTTCTTTAGCTAAGGCTTGCTCCCAATCCCAAGCAGACTTCAGCATCTCTTCTAAACCTCTTTTGGTTTTAAATCCTAGTTCGGTTTCAGATTTTGTCGTATCAGCATATACTGCTTCAACATCTCCTGGTCTTCTCTCAACTATTTCATAAGGAATTTTAATGCAAGTAGCTTTCTCAAAGCTATTTACCATGTCAAGTACTGAATAACCATTACCTGATCCAATATTGAATACGTTAAATGAATTTTCGGATTGTTTATTAGCAAACTCCATCGCACCGATATGGGCATCTGCTACATCAGATACATGTATATAATCTCTAATACAAGTTCCATCAGCAGTATTCCAATCCCCACCAAAAATGTTGAGTTTATCCCTTTTCCCACTTGCTGTTTCAGTAATATAAGGAACCAAATGATGAGGTGGTCCTGACTGAAACTCTCCTATTAATGATGATTCATGAGCTCCAATTGGATTAAAGTACCTTAATGAGACTACCTTAATGGGATGTGCGACACTTGCATCTCTTAAAATATCTTCACATATTTTTTTTGTATTTCCATATGGAGAAACAGCTGGTTTTATTGGAGCCTCTTCAGAAACAGGTAAATTATCAGGATTACCGTATACAGTGCATGAGGATGAAAAAACAATAGAATGCACATCAAATTCATTCATACACTCCAATAAGTTAATAGTTGAAGTTAGGTTATTATAATAATAATGTAAGGGTTGTTCAACTGATTCTCCGACTAATAATACAGCCGCAAAATGAATAACCCCTATAATCTGGTTGTTATTACTCCAAAAGACTTCTTGTAACTGCTCCTTATCCCTCATTTCTACTTGTTGAAATGAGGGGCGCTTTCCAGTAATTTTTTCGATTCTTTCTAAAACAGAAACATCACTGTTAGAAAGATTATCAATTATCAAGGGGTCGTATCCTTGATTTATCAATTCTACAACCGTATGAGAACCTATATACCCTAAACCACCCGTAACTAATACCTTATTTGCCATTACTTCACTATGTATTTATCAAATTCTTTATGCTCCTTTTGGAATAACTTTTCTTTATCAAGTGACTTAAAATAATCATAAGTTATTTTCAAACCTTCTTTTCTATTCACTTTTGGTTCCCAACTTAATAATTCTTTCGCTTTAGTAATATCTGGTTGTCTTTGCTTAGGATCGTCTTTAGGAAGATCTTTATAGACCACCTTTTGTTTAGTACCGGTAAGCTTGATAATTTCCTCTGCAAATTCTGATATTGTAATCTCATCAGGGTTACCAATATTTACTGGGTATGCATGATCACTCAAAAGTAAACGATAGATTCCTTCTACTAAATCATCAACATAACAGAAAGATCGAGTTTGAGAACCATCTCCAAAAACAGTCAAGTCCTCCCCTCTTAGGGCTTGCCCAATAAATGCTGGCAATACTCTTCCATCATTTAATCTCATGCGTGGCCCGTATGTATTAAATATCCTTACGATTCTAGTTTCTAATTGATGGTAGGTATGGTAAGCCATTGTAATAGATTCCATGAATCTTTTAGCTTCATCATAAACACCTCTAGGGCCTATTGGATTTACATTTCCATAATAATCTTCCGTTTGAGGATGGACCATAGGATCTCCGTAAACCTCAGAAGTTGAAGCCACTAATATTCTAGCTTTTTTCTCCTTTGCTAAACCTAATAAGTTATGAGTTCCGTGAGCTCCTACTTTTAGAGTTTGAATCGGGATTTTCAGGTAATCAATGGGACTTGCTGGTGAGGCGAAGTGAAGTATATATTTTAGTTCACCCGAGACATGAACATATTTACTCACATCATGGTGATAAAATTCAAAATATTCATTTCCCATTAAATGGGAAATATTATCCATAGAGCCTGTAATAAGATTATCCATTCCAATTACGTGATAACCTTCTTTAATGAATCTATCACAAAGATGAGACCCTAAAAAACCTGCTGCTCCAGTGATTAATACTCTTTCCTTTCCCATGACTTATCGTCCTATACTAAAATATGTAAATCCTAATTCCTGCATCTGATCTACTTCATACAAATTCCTTCCGTCAAGGATTAAAGGCTCCGAAAGTTCTTCCTGAATAACATCAAAATCGGGTGTTCTGAAAACAGGCCACTCTGTCATGATCATTAAAGCATCTGCTCCTTTCAATGCTTCATAAGGATTTTCAGCATAAGTGATTTTATCACCTATCTGCCCTTTTACATTCTCCATTGCTTCCGGATCATAAGCCTGAACTTTAGCACCTGCACTAATTAAGGCTTCTATATTGTATAAGGCAGGGGCTTCTCTAACATCATCTGTATTCGGTTTAAAAGCCAATCCCCACATAGCGATGGTTTTTCCTTCTAAATTATTTTTGAAATACCCATTCAAATTATCCATTAAACGTGTTTTTTGTGTGGTATTTACATCCATCACAGCATTTAATATTTTGAAATCATATTGGGCATCTTTAGCCGATTTTGCTAATGCCTGCACATCTTTAGGGAAACAACTTCCTCCATATCCTATACCTGCAAATAAAAACCTTTTACCTATTCTGGTATCCGTACCAATTCCTTTTCTTACCATATCTACATTAGCACCTAAGCGTTCACATAGATTGGCAATTTCATTCATAAAGGTAATTTTAGTTGCAAGGAATGAGTTAGCAGCATATTTAGTTAATTCTGCAGATCTTTCATCCATGAAAATAATAGGATTACCCTGACGCACTAATGGGGCATATAAACGCTCCATGATTTTTTTCGCCTTATCAGACTGAGTTCCTATCACTACTCTGTCGGGTTTCATGAAATCATCTACTGCAACACCTTCTCTTAAGAATTCAGGATTAGACACAACATCAAATTCAACCTTTGCATTTTTCACAATAGCGTTGTGAACCTTATCAGCTGTACCTACAGGTACAGTGCTTTTATCAACTATTACAGCATATTTATCTAGAATATGTCCTAGATCATCCGCTACTTTTAATACATATTGCAGATCAGCTGCACCATCACCGCCTGGAGGGGTTGGCAAAGCTAGGAATATTACTTCAGCATCCTTAACACCTTCCTTAAGATCAGTGGTAAAATCTAATCTTTTTTGCTTTATATTTCTTTCAAAAATGGCTTCTAAGCCAGGCTCATAAATCGTTACTTTTCCTGATTGAAGCTTTTGAACTTTTACTTCATCTATATCAACACAAGTTACATGATTACCTGTTTCAGCGAAACATGTTCCTGTCACTAAGCCCACATAGCCTGTTCCAATTACTGCTATCTTCATTTATATAGTAAAATTTTAATCCCGTGATTTAAACAAAGGATTGGTTAAATCCAATCCTTTATATTTTGATTCAAAATTAAACTATAATTTGATAGAAATTAAAATATTCTGGGATTTATGAGTACTAATTTAAAAATCTATAACTACTCCTAAATTCGGGAGTAATGAACTATTGCTTACGTCTTCAATCCTTACTAATTCCCTAGGTTGAATAATATCTCCCATATCATCTCTTCTCAAGCCAAAGCTAGGTTCTGACGGTAAGTCTTGAACAAATGCATTTTGTACTTCAAAAAATATGTTGAAAGTCCAATTGTCAAAGTTCCATTTTTTATCAATTCTAATATCGGTTTGGTTAAATGGATCTAGTAATAAATCACCTTGTCTTGAATAATCTCTTACAATAGAAGGATAAGCTCTAAGCGTTGCTTCCTGATCGACTGGTGCTAGTGGAGTTCTACCTAAGTATCTGACTCTTGCACTTAATTCCCAATTATTCCCAAACTTATAGCCCCCAGTAAATGTGATTAGGTTTTGATTATCCCATGTCGATCTTAAATATTCATCCTTATCAAAGCCTGTAAACTCACTTCTATAAAGCGTATAAGCTAAAATCGCATAAAAATCTTTTGTTAATTTACGTTGGTATAAAAATTCCATTCCATAGGTTCTTCCCAATCCAACGCTTTCAATTTCTTCATTACCTAAGACTGAAAAGCCTCCTCCTAAATTGGCAAGTGAAACACTGTCTATAACAGAAACTGGATAGTTATCATATCTTTTATAAAACCCTTCAATACTAAATCTAGAAGAAGGGGTTACTAAATATTCAATTCCAGCAACTAAATGATCACTTTGAATATATTCAGCATCACGATTTAAAAACTCTCCATTTTCATTTGCGAATCCTAAAATGGTATATGGAGGGATTTTATAATACCTACCAGCTGATGCATTTATAGTCCATTTTCGCTTTTCATCCAACGTATAAGAAATTGACGCTCTCGGACTGAAGGTTTTATAAATTTCATTTCCACTTTCCGTAAATGTGTTCCCATCAAACCTAAAACCTGCAGATAAACCTAATCTATCATTTAGAAAATTCCTAGAAGCTTGAGCATTTGCTCCATATCGGGTAAAATTGAAGTTATTTTCATAACTAAATCCTCTTCTGTCGCCTGCAAAATCAGTGCTATTTGTATAAATAGCTTCTTGAACAATAAAACCGCTATTGATAGTCCAATCTTCCAAGAATTTAGTGTAATTATATCTCAATTTTATTTCTTGCTCTTGGGAATTATTGCTGAACACTAAGCCTTCTTGGTTTACATTATCTTGAAATTGCTCAAATTGATTATTTAAAATATTAGTGCTTAGTGCAGTTGTCATAAAGCCTGAATTATCTTTAAACCTTCGTTTCCAACTAAGACCAGATGTGGTACTCCATTGCTTAATTACAGGTATTTGGTCTAATACTGCTTGTTGTTCAGGACTAAAATCATCTGGCGCATTAATAGTTAAATCATCTATTGAACCTACACCTGTAAAAATTAACTCATTGTAATCATCAATTTTATGAGAAAGCTTGTATTGATAATCCCAGTAATCGGGTAAAAAAGGTAAATCAATCGCTTGAAACAGTAATTGCAAATATGATCTTCTTACTGATGCTATAAACGAAGTATTACTTCTTTCTTCATCTTCCTTCTTAAATAACGGACCTTCAGTTGTGATAGCCGCCTCACTACTACTTAAGCGAAAATTATTTCTAAATTCTCGTCTATTCCCATCTCTTTGGTCAAATTGTAGCACGCCTGACAAAACATTATCATATTGACTTGCAAAAGCACTTGAAGAAAGTGTAACTCCTTCAAAAAAAGAAACATTTAATAAGCCAACAGGTCCTCCTGCACTACCTTGCGTACTAAAATGATTGATATTTGGGATTTCAATACCATCAAGATAGTAAACGTTTTCATTTGGAGCACCTCCTCTAATAATGATATCATTCCTAAATCCTCCTACAGAGCCACTCACTCCAGGTAATGATTGCGCTACTTTCGCTATATCATTATTTCCACCAGGATAAGTAGCTATTTCTTCAGGAGATAATTTCTGTATTGATAAAGGTGTCTCTTCATTCTTTATAAAGGGATTAGCTCGCACTGTAACGCCTTCTAATGTTTCCACATCTTGACTTAATTCGAAATTAACGTTTGGAATACCCCCTGATCTTACTGTTACATTAAACCTAGAGCTCTTTTGATAACCAACATATGAGGCCGTAACTGTATAGGACTGAGGTTCAATATTTTTAATTTCATAATAACCATCAATATTTGTAACAGCACCTAACTGAGTTCCTTCAATTATTACACTAGCACCAATCAGAGGTTCTTCAGTTTTGGCATCCCTTACATATCCTCCGAAACTAGCCTTAGTCTGCCCGAATGATTCAAATGATGTTGTAAAAACAATTAATATTGTAATAACTAAGCTAAAAATGTAGCGTTTCATTTTTGTTTAAGTTTTAAATTTATTTTTATTACAAAACCATAACTTTTTTATTACAATGTTGTTTCAATATCGATAAAAATATTTTCAAAAAATGTTAGATAACGGAATTAAGCTTCTCCAACTTTATCAAAATTTCCTAAAAAAGAATCCAAATGCTAGTCTTAGTGACTTTGGGAAAAGTCTAGCATCATCTGATAAAAGTGAAATTCATGAGGATGAGATTGAAGAAATGAGTAAAAAAATGCCATTTCCATTTCCCGCTAAATCAGCAGATGAATATATAGGTTGGGCTTGGGGAAGATTAATGAATTTCAGTCAAATATGGGAGAAAAAAGCATTTGCTAATCAACCCATTCATAATTTAACTGAATTTGGAGTAGCTCTTTATGTATTAAGCCATGAAAACTGTAGTAAATCAGAAGTTGCAAATCATTCCTTACAAGAAAAGACCACCATTTTTGAAACTATAAAAAGATTGGTCAGAAATGGTATTATTAATGAGAAGGAGAATCTTAAAGATAAAAGAAGCAAACAACTATCCATATCTAAAAAAGGACAAATCGCTTGTTTTAGTGTTATGGGCACTGCAAATGATATCAGTAAACACCTGGTAGGAAATTTAAGTAAAGAGGAGAAAATCAATTTATTTGATTACCTTATCAAATTAGATGAATACCATCAATACTGTTATGATAATTATAAAGATGAAAACTGGGAGAAACTGAAAGAGGAGATGATAGGCTAGGCTTTTGCTCTACTTTTATTTTCTTTTACCTCATACTTCTTAGGTGCATATAGAAACCCAAAAGCTTCAGCACCTTCCTTTGTATGGACTTCATGATGTATATAGTGTGCACGAATCATTCTTCTTAAATATGAATTTTTCGCTTTAAACTTAATTTTAACTCTTCTATGTACTAATATATCATGAAATAAAACATAGAAAACCCCATAGCATGCTACTCCTATTCCAACAAAAAGCAACCATCTAACTTCTGGAAACTCAATACCTGCCATTATTAAAGAAGCTGAGGGAATACTAAAAACCACTGCAAATAAATCATTTCTTTCTAAAGCATGGTTATGCACTTTATGATGAGATCTATGCCAAGTCCATAAAAATCCATGCATTATATATTTGTGGGTAAACCACGCTACCCCCTCCATGAAAAGAAATGTACCTACAACTAGAAAAGCGTAGAATAAAATGGTTAATACTTCTGACATATTTCTACAATAACACTTTAATATTTTAATAATTCATCTCTCACTTGCTCCATTAACCACATTGGAGTAGAAGTAGCTCCACAGATTCCTACAGAGTCGTTATTTGAAAACCATTCTTTGTTTAGTTCAGATATATTGGAGATGAAATAAGTATTTGGATTTTTATCTTTACAAACATTATAAAGCACCTTACCATTAGAGGATTTAGTGCCTGAAACAAAAATAACCTTGTCAAATTCTCCAGCAAAAGAACGTAATTCTTTATCTCTGTTAGATACCTGACGACAGATAGTATCATTTGCATTTACACTAATTCCTGCTTCAGTGAGTATCTCTTTAATTTTGTAAAAGTTATCCGTACTCTTTGTAGTTTGGCTATATAAAGTTAATTCTTTAGGTAAGGTCGCAATATCCAGTTCATTTATATCCTGAAAAACAACTGCTTCCTGATTTGTTTGTCCTAAAAGGCCTTCCACTTCAGCATGCCCATGTTTACCATAAATATAGATCTGCTCTTTCTTATCAAAGGAATTCTTAATTCTATTTTGTAGTTTTAAAACAACAGGACAAGAGGCGTCAACTAAAGTTAGATTATTCTCAATTGCTAATTTATAGGTTGAAGGAGGCTCTCCGTGTGCGCGGATTAATACCTTTTCATCTTTTAAATTTTTTAAAACCTCTCTATCAATTATTCTAAGTCCTTTTGCTTCTAATCTTTTTACTTCTTCATCATTATGAACAATATCACCTAAACAATATAGGTAGCCCTGTTCTTCAAGCATATCTTCTGCCATTTCAATGGCATAAACTACTCCAAAGCAAAAGCCTGAACTATTATCGATTTTTACATTTAGGTTCATCATGGGCAAATTTAAAGAGTGTTCAACTGATGTTTTACATAACTACCCAATAACAGAAATAGTTTTTTTGAATCTGGAACTCTTACTCTTTGTTCCATTATTTTATTTGGTGAAAACCGCTTAATCTTATCAAATAATTTCAAATAATAAGTATAGGCTAAATAAACACCCCATCTGGCACCTCTTGGTAATTCAACTATACCTTTGTAGGCATGATCGAAATCCTTTTGAATATCTGCTTCTATTTTTTCTTTGTGAGATACGGAGAAATCATTAAAATCTACTCCTGGAAAATAAACTCTACCTCTTTCATAATAATCTGATTTAATATCTCTAAGGAAGTTTACCTTTTGAAAAGCAGACCCTAGGCTTTTTGCGAAGGGTAATAATCTTTGATATTCCTTTTCATCACCATCGCAAAAAACTTTTAAACACATTAAGCCCACTACTTCAGCAGAACCATAAATGTATTCCTCATAAGATTCCTGCTGATAATCAATATCTAGCAAATCCATTTCCATACTATGTAGGAAAGCTTCAATTAAAGCATGATCAATTTGGTATTGATTCACTACCATTTGAAAGCAATGTAAAACAGGATTTAAACTAATTTCATCTTTAATAGCAGTATAAGTATTACTTTTAAACTCTCTTAATAAGGACGCTTTATCCTTTTCATGAAAAGTATCTACGATTTCATCTGCATATCTCACGAAGCCATAAATTGCATAAATAGGATAATGAAATTTCTTATCTAGGCTTTTAATTCCTAAACTGAATGAAGTGCTATATCGATTAGTAATAAGCTTACTACACTCAAAAGTGGTCTGATTAAAAAGTTCTTTAGCATCCATAAGCTTTTATTTCTAACTTATATCTTTCATTACTTCTTTTCCAACCACTTGCCCTGAAATCAATGAAGGTGGTACTCCTGGGCCAGGAACTGTGAGTTGACCAGCGTAATAAAAGTTTTTAAGCTTTTTATTCTTTAATGATGGTTTTAAAATAGCCGTTTGTTTTAAGGTATTAGCTAAGCCATAAGCATTTCCTTTAAACGAATGATATTCATTAATAAAATCCTTATGGGCAAAACTTCTCTTATAAATTACATGATCTTTTATGTTTTCTCCTAATATTTTCTCCATTCTATCTAAAATTAACGAAAAATATTTTTCCCTAATCTCCTCAGTATCCTCAAGTCCAGGGGCTACTGGCATTAAGATAAAGATATTCTCCTTTCCCTCTGGAGCTACCGAATCATCAGTTTTTGAAGGAGCACTCACATAAAATAAAGGCTCGTCAGGCCATTTAGGATTTTCATATATTTGTTTGGCATGAGGACCAAAATCATGATCAAAAAATAAATTATGATGAACCAATCCTTCAACTTTTTTATCTAATCCTAAGTAAAAAATCAGTGAAGAAGGAGCCATTGTTCTATTTTCCCAATAATTTGAAGTATAGTTTCTGAACTCCATTGGCAAAATCGACTGATCGGTGTGCTCATAATCAGCTGAAGAAACTACAATATCAGCATCATAGGAATCCGTTTTAGTAATAACCTTTTTAGCTTTATTGCCTTCGCATTCAACCGAAACTACTTCTTGCTCTGTAATAAATTTAACCCCTTTCTCTTCCGCTAGTTTTACCATCCCCTCTACTATTTTATGCATCCCTCCATCTGGATACCAAGTACCCAAACTAATGTCCGCATAATTCATTAAACTGTATAAAGCGGGGGTGTTTTCAGGCAATGCTCCAAGAAATAAAATTGGGAATTCCATAAGCCTAATAATGCGCTCATTTTTAAAGAACTTTCTAACGTGGCTGTAAATGGATGAAAAAATGTCCATTCTTACCATATCAAAAAGTAATTTGAGACTCATAAACTCTGTTAATGATCTGCCAGGTTTATATACCAGGTCATTAATTCCTTTCTCATATTTATATGCAGCTTGTTTTAAGAATTCATCCAAATTAGGACCACTTCCGGGCTCAAGCCCCTCTAGCATGTTTTTGAATTCTTGAAGATTTGCAGGAACCTTTAAAACATCATTTTTCCCAAAAACAACATGATAAGAAGGATCGAGTCTTTTTAAATTATAATAGTCCGAAACATTTTTACCAAAGGTTTGGAAATACTTTTCAAAAACATCGGGCATCCAATACCAACTTGGCCCCATATCAAAAGTAAAGCCCTCAGCTTTAAACTGACGGGCTCTTCCTCCTAGGTCTTTATTCTTTTCAAGAACTGTTACATCTAATCCTTTATCGGCTAGGTATGTTGCAGTAGATAAACCTGCAAAACCTGCTCCAATAACTACTACTTTATTTTTTGCCATTAAATTTTTAATTAAGCATAAATCTTTAGAGCACTTTTCAACTCTTTTCTGGCAATATGTATTCTATTTTTTACAGTTCCAATTGGTATCTCTAATTTTTCAGCTATCTCATGATATTTAAATCCTCTGAAATGCATCATGAAAGGTTCTTTATAAACATCATCCAATTTTGCAATCTGTTTCACAATATCAGCCATCGCAAAAGAACCATAAGCTGAGTTTTGAGCAATATTTTCTGTTGAATTGATAAAGTGTAAATTTTCTGTAGTATCAATGAAAGTTTTTCTTCTTACCATTCTTTGATAATTGGTAATAAAAGTATTTTTCATGATAGTAAACAACCAAGCTTTAAGATTTGTGCCTTCCGAAAATTTTTCACGGTTAGAAAATGCTTTCAGCACTGTTTCTTGAATCAAATCGTTTGCCTGCTCCATATCTTTCGTCAACCTCAATGCAAACGGTTTCATAGATTTTGTCATATTGTTAATCGCGTAACCAAATTCTAATGCTGTCATGATTGTTTAAGTTTGATGTTGTTTAACAAATCTACTTTTTAATTAAACAACTTCCAAATTTTTTGTTTAGTTTTTTAATTATTCTATTAAACAAAGTAGCGATAATCGAAAGCATATATTTTAAAAAGGCTATTTAGAACAGCTTAAGGCACGTTTTTATATGTACATACATAGATATATTAAAAATCATTATTGTTTAACTAAAAAATTTTTATGCTAAAGTTTTATTAAGGTAAATAAAAAAAGCCGCTTAATTGCGGCTTTGTTATTATCATTATATAAATACTAATACTATTCGTATTTCATATTTTTATTTGCTTCAGGTCTTTGGGGTGATAATTCAATATCTTTTTCATTAATAAAATCAATTAAATCTTCCATTTTCATAATGAACTCAACATTTTTCTTTCTTTTGATGTCTTGCCCAATCACCTGAAAACCACCTACAAATAAAGTGGCGCTATTAAATAGTTCAGCTATCTCATCAATATATCCTTGTACCTCTGACTTTCTTGGGGCTGCAGTACAAATGGTTAAGACATAATCAGGAGTATGGATATCCTTTACAGAATAAAGATCAGATTTAGGAAGATTTTGACCTAAGTAAATCACCTTAAATTTCCTTGCTCTTAGTAGGTAAGAAGCAAACATTAAAGACAACTCGTGTAACTCTCCTTCTGGAAGAAACAGTAACCACTTCCCTTTTGATTCACTTTCAGTCACATATTGTCCATCAATAGCAACTGTCATTTTCTGACGAATTAAATTAGATATAAAATGCTCCTGAGCTGGAAGAATACTTCCAGTTTGCCATAGCATCCCTATTTTTGCTAAAAATGGATAAATAACATTCAGCATGGTTCGTTCAAAACCATACTTTAATATATTGTTATTTAAAATGTTTTCAAATCTATCTTCATCCATATCAATCATACTCAATGTTAATGAGTTTATTTGATCTGGAAATCTTAGATTCGTTTCTGCAATTTTAAGAACCTCCTTATTAAGCTCATCTTCACTCATCTTAGCAATTTTGGATATTTTATATCCATTTTCTTTGAGTGTAGAGATGTTCAGTACTAATTTCAAGTCCTCATCGCTATAATATCTGATGTTTGTATCAGTCCGCTTGGGTTCAATGAAATTATACCTCTGCTCCCATATCCTTAGTGTATGGGCTTTAATTCCTGATAAGTGTTCTAAATCTTTAATTGAATAACTGCTCACAATGCTCCTCCTTTCGACTTACCTTTTAAGAATAAAAGTTTATTTCATTAGCTTAAAAAAACGGGTTGATAAGTAAAAAAATAACCACGTTTGTCTAAAAATGTTTTAAAAAGATTAAACTTAAAGTCAAATTTGTAAAAAAAAAATTTAAAATGCTATGATAATTTATAATGTGACCGTAAATGTTGAGAAAGATATAGAAGAAAGTTGGGTTAAATGGATGAAAGAAAAGCATATACCTGATATTTTGGCAACAGGCTTTTTCAATGATCATAGAATGTTGAGACTCTTAAATGAAACGGAAGGAGATGGCGAAACATACGCTATTCAATACTTTACGGACGAATTAGACAACTTAGAAAGGTATATGATGGATGAGGCTCCCAGACTAAGAGATGAGCATATCAAGAAATTTCAGGATAAATGTGTTTCATTTAGAACTTTCCTGGAAACGGTTTAATTAAATTTATTTATTTTAAACATTAAATATTTTAATCAAAAAAAATACAACCTATGAATTTAGGTTGTATTTTTTTATCATTTTGATCACAAAAACTATTTAAACTTCTTAACTGCTATAGAAATCAAAGTATATATTAGATAAACCCATGGTGCACCATGAAGAACTAAATCAAAATAATCCATACCTCCCATTCCTTCAGCTCCACCCAATACCCATTTTACTTTTCCAAAAAAGTGTGGTTCAGGCACATAAGGAGCTAAACCCAATGTAAGCACTGCTAATATTGGGTAAAACAAATTGTTCTTTTTCATATCACTTCGCTACCTGATTAATTTGATTCATTATGGTATTTGGGTCAACCACTCCTGCCTGACGCCATTTAATTTGACCATTCTGAAATAGAATTAAAGTAGGTATGCTTTGTACTTGATATTTCATTGATGCCTGCTGATTTCTGTCTACATCAACTTTAATAACTTTTACTTTCCCTTTCATTTTTTGAGCCACCTCTTCTAGATAGGGTGCCATCATTTTGCAAGGGCCACACCAATCAGCATAAAAATCGACCAAAACAGGTGTTTCGCTTTTAATTAAATCGCCAAAACTCGCCATAGCTTATTATTTTGCAGGATAACCTAAATTATCCAGTTTTGCTTTTACGTCTTCAAGAGAGGTTTCACCCTTTGAATCAAAATCTAACTTACCTGTAGGTATATCAACATTGTTTACTTGAATACCTTTTAAATCAGATAATCCATTCTTTATAGCTTCTACGCAACCTCCACACTTTACATTTTGTAGCTCTAATGATTCCATAATTATAAATTAAGAATTAGCGTATTGATTCCACGCATTAATTCCACCGTCTAA
Organism: Marivirga arenosa; assembly: GCF_030503875.2. Lineage (NCBI taxonomy): Bacteria > Pseudomonadati > Bacteroidota > Cytophagia > Cytophagales > Marivirgaceae > Marivirga > Marivirga arenosa. The sequence goes on from NZ_CP129968.2 coordinate 3,457,487, forward strand.
ATTATATAATTTATCAAAGCCATTACTTGCCATAAAACCACATGCAGTACCGCTTCTGTTTCCGCTTCTACAGTACACTAAATATGTTTTATCTTTATCTAATGCATTTATTTCGTTGGCAAAATCAGGCCCCATTATATTGATCATTTTAGCGCCTTCAATAAACCCTTCCTCCTTTTCTGCTGGAGTTCTTACATCAATTATTTCTGTATTAGGCTCTTTTGATAGCTTATCAAATTCCTCTGGACCTATATTTTTATGGTTCATAATAAAATTTTATTTATTAAACATTATTTCTATCAAAGATACGTTTTTTATGAGGGCATTGTTTGTAACTGGTGTTACAAATTACCAAATTGGATATAAAAAATGCACACTAGGCTAATTAAAATTAATAAATCAAAATCCCATTAAAATGAAATATTATTTAATCATATTACTGTTTACCTCCATTTTTGTAAGTTGTAATGAAAACCCAGATGAAGAATTGGATTCAGAAATAATTAAGGTAGAATTATCCGGTACGGAAAAGTATTCTTTTACATTAAGGAAGGCAATTCCTGTTGAGGGTGGATTTGAAATAAGGGAACAAGCTAAAAACTTTCAAATCAGTAATGTTCAATTTGGAAAGTTTACTTATCAGGCTAAAGAAGGTTTTAAAGGAGATGAAATTATTGAGATTGTAGAAGTTGGCAGCATAGGTGATGATAATTTCACCGACTATTATAAATGGGTATTTAAAATAAAAGTGAAATAGCCCTCTACCGGTAATAAAGGGCTATAGAATTTATATTTTAATCTTCATAAAGCATTTTTCCTGCTTCATAGTATTTATCACCTTCTACCCAAAATGGTGTTTCTTCGTCATTTGCAATTAGGCGAGCTGATAATACAAAAGCTCTAAAAAACTTCTCCATATAATCGTAATCTATGCTTTCCGGATTATCAGATTGCTGGTGATAATACTTCCCTATCTCTGCATCAAATGCAGTAAATCCCAAACTAAAAGTTGGTGCAGGAATACCTTTTCTAGCAAAATTCACATTATCACTTCTATCAAATAAGCCTTGCTCACCAGCAGGATCGTCTATTGCTTTTAATCCAAAAGCTTTAGAAGCAGTTTTTATATGTTTACCAGCGGTAGTTCTTTCCAACCCAATAATTGTAGTTAAACTCGTATCATTATATCCTCCATTATCACTGTTGAAACAGTAAACCATATCTTCCAAAGGCAATAATGGATTTTCGACATAATATCTACTCCCCAATAATCCTTTCTCTTCAGCTGTAAATAAAATAAATAAGGCTGACCGCTTAGTTGGATTTTTAGCAATGCTTTCAGCGGCACTCATAACGGTAACCACTCCTACAGCATTATCTCGAGCACCATTATAGATTGAATCTCCCTCAGAATTTGCTTTTCCTATCCCTAAATGGTCATAATGAGCAGAATATATGATAAACTCATCTTTTAACTCAGGATCAGTCCCTTCAACCATGCCCACTACATTTTTTGAAGGCATTGGTAAGGCCATTGCTTCAGAAATTGAAACTTCAATATTCTTTCTGTTTCTTGCCATATAGGTTTTTAACCATTCTTCTTTAAAATCTTTAATCCATAATCTAAAGAAACTATTAGCTTCCTCTTTATCAGCAAAACCAATACCGCTTCTCCCCATAAAACCTTTAAATCGATCCCAATTTTTAGATTCCTCTGTATGAAGTTCAATTAAACCTAAAGCTCCAGCATCTTTGGCATAAACAGATTTTTTAGCACTTAATTGATAAACAAAATTTAGATCTTGATTATCCTCAGAACCTGCTTTAGCAACCGCTATTTTCCCTTTTAAATCTTTTCCAGTAAAATCCTCCTCTGAACCGTAGTCAACAAAAACATATTGATCAGTCGTTAAATCAACATCGGAACCTTCCGCCCTAATTAAATCTTCTGGAGCTACTTGCTTGCCACCTATTTGTAGAGCATAGGCTTCTGGAGCTACATTTTTTACTAAAGGAACTTCTTGAAAATATCCTTCAGTAGCCCCTGGCACTGGAGATACTCCATATCTTTGAAATGTGGTAGCGATATAACGAGCAGCTACATCTATTCCAGGAGTTCCAGTTTCTCTTCCTGCTAATTCATCGGAAGCCAGGAAATAAATATGACCTTTAATAGTATTTTTCTTTATAGTATTTCTTACTAATTCTTCATCTGATTGGGCAAATATGACAAAGCTCATCAGCATGAAGACTGATAAAATTGATAATTTCTTCATTATAGTTTTGTTATTTATTTAAGATAAAGATAATTCTTTTAATGCTTCTGTAGCATTTTGTTTTTTAGAGATCGCAATAACTACAGCAGCGGTAATAAACATCAATAAACTATAGATAGCAGCAGGAATTGCCATCTCTGTATTATTTAAAATTGCGGGACTTAGTGCCAATGCAATGGCAAGCGTACCATTCTGTATACCCGTTTCTATTGCAATCGAACTTCTTTGTCTTTTATTCAGTCCAAACAATTTCCCTAAGGCAAATCCCATTACCAATGCAGTTAGATTTAAAATTATAGCTGCTACTCCTGCCTGTTCGAAGTAAGGTATAATATTCGCTCTTTCCTTTAAAATTGCGGCTACTAAAATCAGAACAAAAAATACTGTAGAAATAATATTCATTGCCTTTTCAGATTTCAGAGCAAAGCGAGGCCTTTTTTGTTTAATAATCATACCGATTGCTACTGGAAAAATTGTAACTAAAAATATCTGAATAAAGGTTTTAAAAAAAGGCAAAGAAATGGCTTTTTCACCTGTCATATAGTGCGCTAAGGCGATGTTCAAAAGTATTGGAATGCTAAAATTAGTAACAATACTACTAATTGCTGTTAAGCTTATGGATAAGGCTAAATCTGCTTTTGCTAAATGTGAAATCAGATTTGAAGTTGCTCCTCCTGGACATAATGCAATTAATATTAAACCTACTGCCAACTCAGGGACCGTGAATAATAAGGCAGCCAATCCGAATCCAATAAGTGGAAGTAATAGTAATTGACTAACTAATCCTATAATTGCAGCTTTTGGATAAAGAGCAACTTTCTTAAAATCATTAACGGTTAATGTCATTCCCATTCCTAGCATGATTATTCCTAAAGCCAGAGGGAGAAAAATGGCAGTTACAGCACTTTGTTCCATAGTTTAATTTTTTCTATGTAAAATGCTCAATTTAATCTTAATCTGCAATTCATGATTAAACTTTTGAATACTAAGCTTTTAGAATTGCCTTATTAATCTCCTTTATTAATGAAGGGCCCTCGTATATAAAACCGCTATATAATTGAAGAAGACTTGCTCCTGCCTCAAGCTTTTCAATTGCATCTTCTTTTGACATTATTCCGCCTACTCCTATAATGGGAAATGATGCGTTTGAATTAACATGCAAATATTTGATAACTTCTGTAGATCGGTTCCTTAAAGGTTTTCCACTCAATCCACCATTTCCAATACTTTTTACTCTTGTTTCATCAGTACTTAAATCATCTCTGCTAATAGTAGTATTAGTTGCTATTACCCCATCAATTTTTGTTTCGTTAACTATCTCAATTATATCATCTAATTGCTGATTAGTTAAATCAGGTGCTATTTTTAATAAAATAGGTTTAGCCTTTTCTTGTTTTTTATTTAGAGCCATTAAGTGATTAAGTAGTTTCATTAGAGGCTCTTTTTCTTGTAGATCACGCAAACCAGGAGTATTTGGAGAGCTTACATTTACCACAAAATAATCTACAAAAGGAAATAATTGCAGAAAACATTTTTCATAATCGTTAAAAGCTTCCTCATTAGGAGTCATTTTGTTTTTACCAATATTACCCCCTATAATCACTTTACTTTTCCTGTTTTTTAATCTTTGGATGGCAGCATCTAAGCCTTCATTATTGAATCCCATTCGATTAATAATTCCGTTATCTTCTTTTAATCTGAATAAACGTGGCTGAGGGTTACCAGGCTGAGCTTTTGGAGTAGTGGTTCCTATTTCAATAAATCCAAAACCTAAAGATGCAAGTTCATCTATTAACTTAGCATCTTTATCAAAACCTGCCGCTAGTCCAACGGGATTTGGAAAAGTTAGTCCAAAAAGTTCCCTTTCAAGTTTAGGGGATTTTAACTGAAAAAGGCTTTTATTAATAAATTTTGCACCCGGTAGGTTAAAAAAGAATTTTGTTAATGAAAATGCTAGATGATGAGCTTTTTCAGCTGAAAATAGAAATAGAAATGGTCTTATTAATGCTTTATACATCAGAAATATGTTGAGACTTTAGAATTGGTTCCAAAGTTCTAATATTGATTTAATAAAACCTTAAATTTGGTTAAAAATGTATAGGAGGAATTTAGAATAATTAAATAATATAGCCTCTAACAGAGGTAGAAGCTATATTATATATTAAAAATTCCATATAAAAAGCAATAAGCACGAGATTAATCCCAACTCAGGTCATCTTCGTCTTCTCTGTCAAATTGAGTAAAGTCAAAGTCGGGCATTAATTCCGTTTTGATATGATCAACGCTCTCATTTAATGCATTTACAAATTTATTGAAGTCTTCTTTGTATAAGAATATTTTGTGTTTCTCAAAAGTGAAGCCATCATCTTTTGGTTTTCTTTTACTTTCAGTGATGGTTAAATAATAATCATTCGCCTTGGTTGTTCTTACATCAAAAAAATAGGTTCTCTTTCCCGCCCTTACTCTTTTCGAAAATAATTCTTCCTGTTCTCTTTCCATATACTCTTTCACTACTCTTACTAATATTGTTTTAAATTATTTGGGTTAAATATAGTATAAACCCTGACACTTTTGCAAATTGGAAATATTAAATTGCCATAACATCAAATTTAATAACGAAGTATTTAATACTAATGGATATTAATTTAGAAAATCTACCACAAATACCCTCTCTTGACCTATTAGCAAAGCAGCTAGTGGAGGGGTTTATTACTGGAATGCATAAATCTCCATTTCATGGCTTTTCGGTAGAATTTGCTGAGCATAGGTTATACAATCCAGGCGAAAGTACTCGACATATAGACTGGAAAGTGTTTGCTAAAACTGACCGACTATATACTAAAAGGTATGATGAAGAAACTAACTTAAGAGCTTATATATTATTAGATAATAGTTCCTCCATGTATTATCCGGTTGATAATAATGGGAAGATTCGATTTAGTATTTTAGCAGCTGCTAGTTTAGCTTATTTACTGCAAAGACAAAGAGATGCGGTAGGACTAATTAGCTTTTCTGATACTGTTGATGTTTTCACGGAAGCAAAATCCACACGCACTCATTTACAAAATATCTTTATTCATTTACAAAAACTTTTAACACAAAATCAACAGCATAAGAGTACGGATATAAGTCAGTGCTTACATATAGTAGCAGAAAAAATTCATAAAAGATCGCTTGTAATTATTTTCAGCGACTTAATGACTAAGCCTGAACAATTAGATGATTTATTTAAATCTATTCAGCATATAAAACACAGAAAGCATGAAGTTCTATTTTTTCAAGTGAACGAACCCATTACAGAGCTTTCATTTGAACTCGAGGATAGACCTTATATAGTTGAAGATTTAGAAAGTGGAAATAAAGTAAAACTTAACCCAACTGAAATTAGGGATTCTTATCATAAGAAAATTGAAGAGTATTATAATCAAATTTCAATGAAATGTCATCAATACAAAATTGATCTTACCAGAGTTAACATCAATGAGGATATTCAAAAAGTATTAGCTGAATTTCTTATTAAAAGAAATAAGATGAATTAATTTTAAATATTCTTATTTTTAATCAACAGCAAACCATTTGCCATTAATGCTGTTTGCCAAGTCAAAATAATATTAAAAGAATCATGTTTACTGGTATAATTGAATCACTAGGAGAAGTCATTTCTGCAAAAAAAGAAAATACAAATCTTATTTTAACGATTAAGAGTGATATTTCTGAAGAATTAAAAATAGATCAAAGCGTATCGCATAATGGTGTTTGTTTAACCGTTACCGAATTGCATCCTAATGCACATACTGTTGTTGCTGTAAAGGAAACATTAACTAAATCCTCTATTGGTGGGCTTGCCGATGGAGATTTAATTAATTTAGAAAGATGCATGCAAATGAATGGTCGTTTAGATGGCCACATAGTTCAGGGGCATGTTGACGGTAAAGGTAAGTGCCTATCTATCAAAGACGAAGAAGGAAGCTGGATTTTTGAGTTTTCGTATGATTCAACTGACAATGTATTGGTTGAAAAAGGTTCAATCTGTATAAATGGAGTGAGTTTAACCTGTTTTGAAGTTACAGACAGCAGTTTTAAAGTGGCCATAATTCCCTACACATATGAACACACAAATTTCAAAAAAATGAAAAAAAACGATGAAGTAAACTTAGAATTCGATATAATTGGGAAATATGTACATAAACTCGTTAAAAGGACTAATTAAAAATTAACACTATGGCTTCAGAATTAAATTGTATGATTGTGGATGACGATCCAATATTCAGACAATACATAGCGAAACAGATTAAAGAAACGAATGGCTTAAAATTAGTTACCGAAGCTGACAGTGCTGCTAATGCCTTAGGTCTGTTAGAGGAAAATGAAATAGATATTATTTTCCTTGATGTTCAGATGCCAGAAATGACAGGTATTGAATTAGTGCAAAGACTTAATAATGGTTATGAAGTAATATTAGTTACTGCTAATGATAGCTATGCAGTTGATGCATTTGAACAGAAAGTAACAGATTACTTAGTTAAGCCATTTGAGTATGACCGTTTTTCGCAGGCTATTACAAAAGCAAGAACTAATATTGAAGCTTTCCGCAAGAAAAAGAATATCATTGAGCATATTTTCATCAAAAGTGACGGAAAGATAGTTCATTTAAGACTACAAGATATTTTATTTGTTGAGGCCTTGGCAGACTATGTGGTAATAAACACTGATGCCAAAAAATATATCGTACATCACACTATGAAAGGAGTTGAAAAGAAATTGCCAACTCATCGATTTGTTAGAGTACACAGATCCTTCATTGTTAACATTGAAAAAATCGATTTCATCGAGGATTTAACTGTGCATATTAAAGCTAAATCAATTCCAATTGGGGCTTCTTACAAAGAGGCTTTATACAATACTATGAATTTTCTCTAAGTGATTAGGGAAAATTCTTTTATATAAATTATAAGTAATAATTGCAGCAAGAATACCTAAAATAGCTCCCATTATAATATCTCCAGGATAATGAACTCCAACATAAATTCTGGAATATGAAACTACAATGGCCCACACGATCATCATTTTAGCGTAAACATTTCTATAAATAAGCCATAAAAAAGTAGCTAAAGCTATAGTATTGGAAGCATGGCTTGAAGCAAAACCAAACTTACCACCGCAACCTTTTACCATATGAACCATAGCTTGAATTGAGGGTTCATGACATGGTCTTAATCTTTCAAAAAATGGCTTAAAAAAACCTGAAGCCGCTTGGTCAGCTAAAGTGATTAGCACTGCAAAAGCGATTAACATAGACCAACTTTGCCATCTTAATTGTTTGATAACAAAGAATAGGATTAATGCATATAGGGGAATCCAAGGATTTCTCTTCGTAATGAATAGCATAATTGGATCCAACCAATCGGCATGGAATCCATTTAACCATAAAAATAATTGTTGATCAAATTCAATTAAAGACTCTAACATTAATCAAGGTTTAAATATAAAATCTAGTGGGTATTAATTGTTATTTACCCAATCAATTTCCTTTTTCAGTAATGAAACGGTTTCTTTCTCAAAATCCTTTTCAGGAGTATAATCATAAGCCCAATTAGCTTGCGGAGGCATACTCATCAGAATTGATTCAGTTCTTCCATTTGTCTGTAAACCAAATTTGGTTCCTCTATCCCAAACTAAATTGAATTCAACATACCTTCCTCTTCTTAGAAGTTGCCATTTCTTATGCTCCTCTTCAAAACTTTCATTTTGGTTTAGCTTCATCAAATGACTGTATACAGGAGCAAATAATTCTCCTACACTTTGAACAAAAGCAAAAATATCCTCTTTTGAATGATTTTCGTCTTCCGACAATCGATCAAAAAATATACCTCCTATTCCCCTAGTCTCTTTTCTGTGAGGTAAGTAAAAATAATCATCCGCCCATTTTTTGAATTTAGGATAATATTTGACATCATGTTTATCACAAACCTTCTTTAATTCTTGATGAAAAAATTGTGCTTGAGCCTTATTAATAATATGAGGGGTTAAATCTATCCCTCCACCAAACCAATAAGTACCGTTGCTTAATTCAAAATAACGGACATTCATATGAATAATCGGTACCATGGGGCTGAATGGATGCATTACAATAGAGACCCCTGTAGCAAAGAAATTGAGTTCATTAGATCCATCATCTTTTATCTCCAAAGTTTTCAATAAACCTTCAGGTGCTGGTCCTTCAACTGCTGAAAAATTAACGCCTGCCTTCTCAAGTATATTCCCGTTTTGTAATAATCGAGACTTACCTCCTCCACCTTTGGCATGATCCCATTCATCTATTTCAAATTGACCTTTTCCATCAGTTTCAGAAATCACATTACAGATGTTAGACTGAAGACCTTTAAACCAGTTACTAATACTAATTTTATCAGTATTCATTCTTTATAAAAATTTAGAAATGATGGTCATTAACTCTTCCAGATATTTTTGATCAACTTCATCAAATGTATTAAGTTGATCGCTATCAATATCAAGAACAAGTGCAACCTCACCATCCTTAAAAGCCGGTAATACAATTTCTGATTTTGAAGCAGAGCTACATGCTATATGCCCTGGAAAGGCTTCAACATCTGGGACCACAATTGTTTTTTCATCTGCCCAAACTGAACCGCAAACTCCTTTTCCTTTCTGAATTCTAGTACATGCAATAGGACCCTGAAATGGTCCTAATACCAATTGATCATTTTTCACGATGTAAAACCCAATCCAGAAATAACCAAAAGTTTCTTTTAAAGCTGCAGTGATATTGGAAAGATTAGCTACTACATCCTCCTCGCCCTCAACTAAGGCTGATATTTGTGGAATTAATGCTTTATACTTTTCCTCTTTTGATGCATTAACATCAATTAATAATGATTCAGACATTCTTTAATTAATTTTTATTATTCTGGTAAATAAACAATTTATCTACCTGATTATGATCTTTAGTGTTTTGCTGTGAAACGAGCACGCCATCTTTAAGTTGAGGTGATTTAATACCACTACCAAATCGATTCGATGATTTAAACACTCTTGCCTCATCCCAAAGTTCAGCCTTTATAAAGCTTTCTAAAGTTTGTGCACCACCTTCAACTAGAACTGATTGAATTTTATTTTGGTATAGATATCCTAAAAGGTCAGATAGAAATTCCTTTTGACTTAATTGAATGAATTTACAAGATTGTGAATCCATAATTTCCTTTTCAGATGAATGGAAACAAATAGTGTTAAGACCATCTGAATACAAGAATTTTTCTTGGTCAACTTCAAGTTTATGACCAATTACAATTCTGATAGGATTCTTACCTGGCCAATCTCTAGCATTCAATTTAGGATTATCATAAATCACAGTATTCTTCCCTACTAAAATAGAATCTAATTCCGTTCTCCACTTATGTACCAATTGCCTTGATAAGCCATTACTGATCCATTTAGAATCAAAATTTTCTCTTGCTACAAAACCGTCAGCTGTTTCCGCCCATTTCAATACTATATAAGGTCGCTTCTTTTGAAAAAAGGTAAAGAACTGCTTATTAATATTGAGGCTTTCCTCTTTTAAAACATCACAAACGACTTCAATTCCTGCATCTTCCAGTATTTTGACTCCTTTTCCGGAAACTAAGGGATTAGGGTCCAGACAACCAATCACCACCTTTTTCAATTGCTTTTCAACTAGAAGTTCAGCACAAGGTGGCGTTTTACCATAGTGAGCACAGGGTTCAAGCGTAACATAGGCGGTTGCTCTTTTTAATAATTCATGATCTTTAACATTTCGTATTGCCAAAACTTCAGCATGAGGCTCACCCGCTTTTTGATGCCAACCTTCCCCGATAATTTTGCCCTCTAAAACAATCACACAACCTACCATAGGGTTAGGCGATACGGTTGGCCTTCCATAAGAGGCCAATTGTAAAGCTCGTTGCATGAAAATTTCATCTTGTTTACTCATCATTGGCAAAACTAAATAAAAAATCATGAACTTTGAGCAAAGCATTATGAAATGAACAGCAAAGCACTTTTTGATAAAATAAAGTCAGAACTAATAAAATTTGAAGCAGAAGCTGAAGCTGAAGCCATCAGTTATTTAATTCTAGAGAATATCTACCAAATATCACGAATGGATATTTTGATAGGAAAAGAAGTTGATGAAAACAGTGAATACTCAAAAAAATTAGAATCTTATTTAATGGAGCTTAAATCAGGAAAGCCCATTCAACATATTATGGGTAGAGTCGAATTTTATGGCCGCCAGTTTTTAGTAAATTCTAATGTATTAATTCCACGAAGAGAGACCGAGGAACTTGTGCATTTAATACTAGAACAAAATCCAGATTTATCAGAAAAAACTATAATTGATATTGGAACAGGAAGTGGAATTATTCCGATTACAATTGCTAAGGAAAGAAAAGAATCAATTTTATATGCGGTTGATATAAGTTCCGCAGCAATCGCCACTGCGAAAAGAAATGCCCAATTAAATCGTGCTGAAATTCAATTCATACATTCTGACATTTTAAGCGAAGATCTAAGCATACCAAAGTGCAGCATTTGGATTAGCAACCCTCCTTATGTAAGGGATATAGAAAAAAATGAAATGCACACGAAGGTACTGGATTATGAGCCTGATTTAGCTCTTTTTGTTGAAGACAACTCCCCACTTATCTTTTATAAAAGAATCACAAAAATGGCATTTGATAATTTATTAAATCATGGAAAGCTATATTTTGAAATTAATGAAGCATTTGGGTCTGAAGTGCAAGAAATATTGCATAATGCAGGATTTGGGGATGTAATTATAAAAAAAGATATGCAGGGTAAAGATCGATTTGTTTATGGAACAAAATCGATTGCATAAAACAATCAGGCAAGTTCATTACTTTTTTCCTAATAAAAATTAACTTTAAGAAGATCTCTCAATACTATCATTCTAAAAAAAATATACACTATGAAAAAAACAGCTTTTATCACGGGCGCAACTTCAGGTATAGGGCAAGCTACAGCAATACTTTTAGGTAAAAATGGTTTTAATATAATTGCCACTGGAAGAAGACAAGAAAGATTAGATGAGTTAAAGAAGGAATTAGAAAAACATACAGAAATCCATACATTAAATTTTGATGTAAGAAAACAGAAAGCTGTTTTAGAGGCAATTGATAGTTTACCAAAAGAATGGAACCAAATTGATGTACTAATTAATAATGCTGGTAATGCTCATGGCTTAGCTTCTATTGAAGATGGTGACATGAAAGATTGGGAAGCCATGATTGATATAAATGTGAAAGGATTATTATATGTTTCACAACCTATTATTCAAAAAATGATTAAACAAGGTGAGGGCCATATTATAAATATTGGTTCAGTTGCAGGAAAAGAAGCATATCCAAATGGAAATGTGTATTGTGCTTCCAAGCATGCAGTAGATGCATTGAACAGCTCAATGAGAATGGATCTAAACAAATATGGTATAAAAGTATCGCAAGTGGCACCAGGTTTGGTTGAAACCGAATTTTCATTAGTGAGATTTAAAGGAGATGAAGAAAGATCTCAATCAGTATATGAAGGCTTCGATGCTTTAAAGGCGGAAGATATTGCTGATTTAATTTTATATATGGCTACTCGACCAAAACATGTAAATCTCGCTGATGTATTGATTTTCCCTAATGCTCAAGCTTCATCCACTATGGTCAAAAAGTCTTAATGCAATTTCTATGAAAAGCAAGATCAAAGCTTACCCTTCTGTGCAATAATCTCATTGATCTTGTTTTTCAATTCTTCCTTTTGTTCCCAGCTTAAAATACTTCCATCTGAAAGTTGAGTACTCATGAGTCTAATAATTTCATCTAATTCTCCACAAGAGGTAAATAGTTTATTCATCAGATCTACTGTAATAGGGTCAGTACTTTCCCTTCTTATTATATCTGTTAATCCTAAAATCCTGGCTAGAGGAGCCCTTAATAAGTGTGAATTGATAAAAGCATATTCCGTTAGCTGATAGTTCCTTTCTTCTAATTCTGCAGTGCGGTTTTTCACCATTAAATCCAAACCGTTATTCATCGATGACAATTCTTCATTAGCATTGTGTAATTCCTCTACCGTTAACCTTAATTCTTCAGTTCTTTCATTTACAAGCTCCTCCAAGCTTGCTGAATACTTCTTCAATCTCCTGCTGTAATTTAACTGTACTAAAAAAAGAGTAACCACCAAAACAGAAGTAGTCAATTCAAAGTACAATGCCTGAGATAATGATGCATAAGAATTTGTAAAGGATAAATCAGTTAATCCTAGAAACTTATTCGAAACAACAAAAATTGGCATTAGAAAAATGTAGTAATACACTACAATACCAACTGCACAGTATGCAATACTTTTTAATACTTTTTCAGGAAAATGCTTTAACAATAAATGATAATAGATACCAAAAAAGGCTAATCCTCCTGCATGCATTAAAATAGTTGAATAAACCGACCCTTGTTCTGGAGTAGTAAGGCTAGAAATAATAACGGTAATAATCAAATAAAATGGGTTTACTATATAAAATACGCTAATTAGCAGAGGTATTTCATTTAAACTACTGATCGCACCGGAAAATCCAGGAATCTCAAATTGAACTAAACTTAAAAGTGCTGATAGCAGCCCGAAAATCACACTTAATATGATATCTTTAAATTCTTTGTTATTTAGTAATTCTTTTATCAAGCTGCTTAAATGTTAGGATAATGATTTTAAATTCAAGATATAATTTCTTACTCTTTAACGTATTCTATCGATACTAATTTATTTAATAAATATAACCTTAATAATTAAAATGTATAACTCATCTAATTTATGTACAAATATTAAGCTTATGAAATATAAGGAATTTTAAAATATTCTTGATAATAAGTGGATGAAACTAATGAAATAAGACTTAAACTTTGAAAAACTATTGAGGGTATCCTCTTGAAAAATGAACATAGTGGTTAAAAACAGATCAGAAATTTTATCAAAACTTAGAATTAAAAGACTGAATTCACTTCAAGAAGAAGTACTTAAAGTTTTCAATGTCTCTGAAGATATTCTAATTCTATCTCCTACTGGAACAGGCAAAACATTAGCCTATTTATTACCTATTTTGGAATCCTTAAATCCAAATTGCAAATATATTCAAGCACTAGTGGTCGTTCCCAGCAGAGAACTTGCCATTCAAATAGAACAAGTTTTTAGAACTATGGGAACTGGATATAAGGCTATTGCAATATATGGTGGTCGTTCTGGTAAAAAGGATACAATAGATTTACAACATCCTCCAGCCTTATTAATCGGTACTCCCGGAAGAATAGCAGATCATATCGAAAGAGAAAGCTTTTCTGTTCAAAACATCAGTATGTTAGTATTAGATGAATTTGACAAATCATTAGAAATAGGTTTTGAATACGAAATGAAATCCATCATTTGGGAACTGCCGCATATTGATAAAAAAATATTGACTTCAGCCACGCATTTAGATAATATACCTGAATTTGTAGGCTTTAGAGATCCATTTATCATTAATCACCTTCATCAAAACAAGCCTGAGATATCTATTAAAGTAATCAATACCCAAAAATCCGAAAAACTTACCGCTTTAATTGATTTAGTACAAAAATTAAGAAATCAAAAAGGTGTCATATTTTGTAATTTCAAAGAAAGCATCTCTTCAGTAAGTGAATACTTATCTAATGAAAATATATCTCACGAGGTCTTTTATGGAGGATTAGAACAAAAAGATAGAGAAAGAGCCCTAATTAAATTTAGAAATGGAAGTAATAACTTATTGCTTGCAACTGATCTGGCAGCAAGAGGAATAGATATAGATGATATCAACTTTATAATTCATCTGGAATTACCTTTAAAAGAACAGGAGTTTATTCATAGAAATGGACGAACAGCCAGAATGAATGAAAAAGGAGTTGTGTATATCCTCCATTCTGAAGAGCTCTATTTACCTGATTTTATTCCCTCCAACTACATTAGCCTTGAAGAAATAAAGGTGGAAAATTCAGAATCTAAAAACTTTACTACCTTATTCATTTCTGGTGGTAGAAGAGATAAAATTTCAAAAGGAGATATTGTAGGTTTATTCCTAAAAGAAGGAAAACTGAGTCAAGATGATTTAGGCTTAATTGAATTAAAACAAGATTGCGCATTTGTAGCCGTAGCTCAAGCTAAAGCTGAAAAACTAGCTAAACTGCTCAACAACTCTAAACTGAAAAAGAAAAAGGTTAGAATTAAGGTATTAGAATAAAAAAAGCCTCAAAATCATTTTGATATTTGAGGCTTTTACTTGTTTACCGTTGCCTTGGTATTTGATAAATTTCTTCTTGTCTTCCATCAATATAATAGATTTCTTCCCCATCGAAAAAGGCTTCTTCTTCCAACATGATACGAATTTCTTTGTTCCATTCTTCAATAAATACCGCTGCATTTAATTCAATTGAATAAGCAGTGTTAGGATATAATGGATAATCGCCACTGCCAGGCACTCCTCCTTGTGAATCCCACATACCGATGGTTGGCCCTGCAGCATGACCGTGATATCCTATGGGATGGGTATAAATAGTAGGCTTTAGTCCATCTGCTTTCGCATCTTTTAAAGCACCTAACAATAATTCATTTCCAGTTTTACCGGTTTTAAATTGATTTGTCAAATGATCTTGTACACGATTCCCTTCTTCAAATGCCTTTACTAAATAATTAGGAATCCCTAATTCTCCTGGTTTTAACACATAAGCATGTTGCTGTGTATCTGTATTCAATCTTAAATATGTAATCCCAAAATCCACATGTAATAAATCACCAGGTCGAATAATTTGCAAATCAGGTCTTTTGCTAAAACTTCTTAAATGATCAAAATTTTCAGGATCAGCTCTTTGAATATCTACTGTAGGATGAAACCAAGTCTTTAATCCTAGTTTATTGATTTCCTGTCTGTACCACCAAACTAAATCATCAGTAGTGCTTACTCCTGGAGTAATTGCTTCTAAGGAAAAGCCTTTCGCGATTATTTTATGCGCTATATTACACAATTGCTCATAGATAATTCTTTCCCGCTCCGTACGTGTTTCAAGCCAACCTACTGCCAGCTTTTCTGCTGAAACCACTTTCTTTTGCTGGTCTTTAGACAGTGATTCCATTAATAAATCATATTCGGATTTCACTAATCCATCCGCATGAGAAAAATCATTTGAAATATTTATGCCTATCTTTTGCGGGTTTCTTTCTTCGATGATTTCAGCTAATCTTTTCCATTGATTGTCCTGGGTATCTGGATTCCATGCTCTTTTAAAAGCTTCACCCACATCATATCTGGCGACCGCTAATGTTTCTAATTCAGCACCTTCTTCAGGCTGATAAATTACTAGCATGGTAGTCCTTCTGGCAGCCATCCAGGTTGACGGCAACATGGTTTTAATCACAGGATCTTCATTATATTCACTTGAAATAACCAACCACATGTCAATCCCTGTTCTTTCCATTATAGCAGGCAGTACGGTTTCAAATCGCTCTTTTAATATTTCATCTTCTAATTTTGCCTGCTCCTCAAGGCTTAATATTTCAGGATATTGCGCCTTTACAGCCATTGAACACAGTAAGGTGATGGCTAGTAGTACTAATCTTGATTTCTTCATATATATATGTTTTAAAACTTTATTTAATATTTATTCTATTTCAGTTAAAACCGTATAGCCACTTAACTTCCCTTTTTTATCATATTGCTCACTTCTCACCACACCAACTTTTTCAGCCACCCAATCAACCGTTTTAGTTTCTCGAGTCATCATGGCTTCAAATTTCACTATTGAATTAATTTTAAAAGCCTCATAGGAACCAGCTGGCACTTCAATTTTTTCTTTTGCCATCACTTTTCTGTCCTGTATTTTCACTGACATTTTAATCGGAATTGGACCATTTACCTTCATATCAATTCCACCGTCTTCTAAATATTGACCCACTTCTAATTCTTCAGGAATAGTAACCGCATCAAATTCGATTTCCACATCCATTTCTTTGAAGCTTTCCATGGTTTCTTGAGGCATATATTTTGTCATATCCATTTGTAAAACACCATCTTTACAAACAAACTCAACCTCCTCCTCCAGTACTATTTCATCTTTTTTATCGTAAGAGGTAAGCATCATTTTGGCTACTAACTTACCGCTTTCTTCTGAAACTTCTAATACCTCGTAATGCTGTTTACCTTGATATTTATCCTTCGCATTATAATTTGCAGTAGTCCATTTCCTTCCTTCTTCTAATAAATAATATGGATTACAATCTGACTGGGCAAAGTTTTTTAATGGCATTAGTATAATAAATGCCATAAGAGCGATTTGTATAAAGTTTTTCATTTTTAGGTATTTTAGTTCATACCCAAATTACAACTTTATCTTTATTTGAACAATGGATATATGAAATGCAAGAAAAAGCATTCAATCAATTCAATATTTCTTTCTGCATTTGATCTACTATTTTCGATTTTAATTCTGGTAAATCTTTCTGGCTTAAGCCTTCGGTAGATACAGGAGAAAGTACTTTTACGTGAATTTTACCAGGTCGCATTACAAAACTGCTTGGCTTCATTAATTTAGCCGCTCCTTTAATTACTACTGGCAGAATAGGTGCCTGAGCATCTATTGCAATTCTGAAAGCACCATCATAGAAATTTTGTAAAGGCTTGTCGGTTCTATTCATTGTTCCTTCCGGAAAAACCAGAATAGAATTTTCATTCTTCAATACCTCATTCAATCTATTTTTACTTTTTTGCCTACTTGCTGGATTTGATCGGTCTACCACTTCGGTTATCATTTTTAGCAAGAATCCGAATACAGGAATTTTTGTTAATTCCTTTTTTGCCAAAGCTTTAAAAGGCGCATCGATAGCTTGTGGAATAGCTGGAGTATCAAGAAATGAAGTGTGGTTTGAGATAATCACGTAGTTTTGTCCCCTTTTAAAATGTGATTTTCCTTCAACTTTATAAATAATACGATTAAAAAAGCTGAAAAGAAATGACCACAACCGAATTGCTTTAAAACTAATCCAAGTACCTTTTTTTGAAATTAGTGATGGTATGATAAAAACAGGAAAAAGGATAATCATAAAAACATGGAACACAATAAGTGCCCAAGCGGTGTAGATGAATTGGAAAAATTTCAACATTGAATCAATAAAATCTTTTCGATGAATGCAAAGATGCCAAAAATAATAGAATCAAGTCTCTTTTATAGTAATTTAAGCTTTTTACACAAAAAAAAGTTACTACTTTCAATTTTAAACTAATACCTTAAAATGAAAAACATCTACCTATTAATTTTACTCACAATTGCTACAATCGATTTTGCTGTTTCTCAAAATCAGAATAAAGAAACTATTTTAAAAGAATGGGAAAGGTTTTCTAATTCGGAAGCAGATCAGATTTTAAAAGAGGGATTAAATCTCAAACCCTATTTATACAAAGGCACTAATCTAAATCGCCAATCCATCAATAATTTTGAAGACTACCCTCAAAAAATCATATTTTA
Organism: Marivirga arenosa; assembly: GCF_030503875.2. NCBI lineage: Bacteria > Pseudomonadati > Bacteroidota > Cytophagia > Cytophagales > Marivirgaceae > Marivirga > Marivirga arenosa. The sequence continues at coordinate 3,475,320 of NZ_CP129968.2, forward strand.
CTGGACATCAGAATGCAGGTACTGTAAAAAAGAACTAGATGATTTAGAAAAAATCATTAGCGAGCAGCCTTATTTAAAAGATTCCATCCTTGTTGTCATGCGAGTTGATAAACAAAATAAAGAATGGAGTATTCAAAAAGGCAATGATTTTTATACTCTTTACAAAGAAAAGAAAGATTTTATGACGTTATCAATTCCAATCTTATTTGTATCAGAGAAGATTCTAGATGAATCTTCTCTGAAATCAGCCCCTAATACTTTATTCTTAGATGATAATCAGAAGATAGTATCTATGAAATCGGGTTACATTGTTACCACAAGAAAGTCCGAATTTGATGAAATGAATTATGAATTCTTAAAATGGAAAATAAATAAGCATCTTGATTCAAGAGATTCCGGATAATTTTATTCAAGCCCTATTAGTAGTTTCAATGCAATTTCACTTACTAAACATAATAAATGCACCCCAATAGTAGGGGTGTTTGTATTCATTCAACATCGCTAATTGAGCCGTTCTAAATGCGTCTGGGATGGCTTTCCCGTTTACATTTTCTTTATAAAAACTCGACATGAGCTTTTGAGTAGCAGCATCATCTACTTTCCATAAACTCATGACTAAAGACTGGGCGCCTGCTACAATAAATGCTCTTTGCAAACCATAAACGCCTTCCCCAGCTTTAACATCTCCTTTACCGGTTTCACATGCAGAAAGCACTACCATTTCAGTATTATTAAGATTTAAATTGATGGCTTCATAGGCTGAAAAGAATCCGTTATCACTTTGATTAAAGGATTGACTTGCTTCAGAATTTTCATCATTACCTATGCCAGATAGAATTAAACCTGATCGTAATAATGGATTCTGCCTAATGTATTGAAGTTGTACACCGAATAAATTATTGGAAGCCTTTTCATCCTGCAAAAAGTAACCATGACTCGCTAAATGCAAATATTTAGGTGATTTAACCTTCTTCAAATTCGATTCATTTGCCTCCTTATTGAGATATTTCTCCATTTTCATCTGATTTGAAAGGTATTTTGAAATATTCTCAATTTCTTGTCGGGTCCCAGGAAGTTGTGCAATGCTTGCACTATTAAAATCAGGATCTCCCATTAAAAAGGCAGTACTTTTAGTTTTTCCAGTTGATTTTTCTACCAATATATCATTAGGATGCCCTATATATCTGATGTCATAATCCTGTATTAAGTATCTCCCATTATTTTGTTTAAGAGTATTCATATTTATCTGATTATAAATACCATCAGGTGAAATATAAATGCGGTTAGCATCGCTAGTCTCTTTATTAACCAATTCCCAATATTGAGCAAAAGAATATTGGTCTTCCATTTTTTGGTTGATAACATTATTGTAATAGGCATAATATCTATTCTCTAGCAAATCCCCATCTTCATTTACTAATATTTCAGGTCTCTCATCTTTCTTGAAAATGATATAGGCATAAGCATTATTAGAAGTTAGTTTTTTATCAAAAATAGGATATTGAATAACTTCAACTAAAACTTGTCCATTTTCAAGTCTCTCTAAAATTGTTTTATAATCTGTATTTCTATCTTTATATACTGTCGAAAATGCATCTGACTTCAAAGACAATTCCTTTTCAGTTTGATTTGCGACATTTTGAAGTGAATCGATATTGATAGATTGTTCATCTATTTCCTCATCACTTAAAGTGTAAGCATTAGTCAGTTGCTGCTTTTGATCCAGCCATTGTTCGTATAGCTTTTCCAATTCAGGATCATTTTGATTATAAATTGAATTTCTTAGCGCTGTTGAGGCCGTTAATAATATCCCTTTAGTAGCCAATCTATATTTTATTAGATTATCCAATAATTCTGGATATTCATAATAATTTTCTAGTGCGTAATTATAATAGCGGAAGAATCTAGGCTTCAATTGTTCCCAGTATTTTGTCTTTTCTGCTTCACTTAAAGCAGGAAAATAATCTTTGACAAACTCAAGACTCGTATCCATAACTTTACCAAAGTAATTATTTGCTTGTTTTATTTGGCCCTTAGCCCAAAACCATAAAGCCATATCTTCCTGACTTTTAATTACTTTAGGATGGGTTTTAGATAAATTTCTTTCTCTGGTGTAAAGTGCGGATTGTAATAGTGGTTCAGCTTTATCCAACTCTCCAAGGTATCGGTATAGATTCCCTAAATCAGCTTGAGTTCCCGCTGTGGTCAGATGTTCAGCACCAAGCTCATCTTTATATATTTCTAATGCTAGTATAAGAGCCTCCTCTGCCTTATCTAATTCTCCTTTCTCAACATATAAAGCTGCTATATTTGATTTCATATGAGCATAATCAGGATCATTTTTAGCATTTAGCTTAAATCTACTTTCCTGTAAGTCTAAAACATTTTGAAAGGTGTTTTCTGCGCTTTCCAAATCACCATTTTCTTGTTCTAATATGGCCTTATTTGTTAGAAATTGTAAATAAGTACTGTTTTTATCGGTAAGGCTTTCTTTAGCAATTTCAACACATTGTTCCATTAAATCCAAAGCTTTATCCTTTCTTCCCATATATTGATTTAAAATCGCATGATTATTCAAGAATATTGCATAAGGTAATTTTTCATTCTCTAAATCAGTTTTCAACTTTCCCCCAAGTTTTTGAATTATACTCTCTGCCTCTAAATAATTACCTAGGTTCATTAGAAGAACCGCATAATTATTCAGTTCTGCCAAATAACCGACACTTTCTTTTCCTTGTATTTCTTCCCAACCATCTAAAGCAGTTAGAGTAAATTCTTCCGCTTTATTATATCTACCCATATCATCATAAAGTAAACCTAATAAACCAATAGATTTAAGGTAATTGGGTTCTGAAGTAGCAGATAGTTGTTCATACTTAAGCTTTGCAATTTTAAGATTAGCTTCTGCCATGAAATCATTTCCATTATTATAATTTAAGCGGCCAAAGTCATAAATATCTCTTGCTGCCTCTAATTCAGTTTGAGGATCACCATCACGCAACATAAAATTAGCGGTTTTAACTAAGCGCTCCCCTTTCTGTTGATTTTCGAAAGATTCGGTTTTGTCCAAAAAAGCAATTGCATAATTAAAAGAAAGAGTATCATAACTATCCCTTTTTTCCTCCGTTTTCTCTTTAAGTTTATCTTTTACTAATTCTTCAGCTCTTTTTTTTAAAGCATTACCTATACCGAACTGTGCTGAAGCAGAAAAGCTAAAACAAAACACAAATACTATGAAAGTAGAAAAGGTCAATTTGATTAATCGAAAAAACATAACGACAAGTATTATTGATATTTAAAAGCTAAAATAAAAGAACAATTTTCATAAAAATAAGTAAAATAATTAGTGATATATCAATAAAATATTTCAGCTAATATAAATTTTGTCAATTTTTAATGTATGAGAAAAATTAAAATTCCTAAGATAGTTCCCGATTATAAAAATAAAGAGAAAATTATCTTAAGAGACTTTTTAGCCTTAGAAAGAACTTCGTTAGCAAACGAAAGAACTCTTTTCTCTTATATCAGGACGAGTTTGTATTTAATATTAGGAGGGATTGGTTTAATTCAATTAGAAAGTTTTGTAACAATTCACTGGTTAGGCTATTTATCATTTGCAATAAGCTTAATCATGATTTTTTATGGATTAATCCGCTATTTCAAGCTCAAAAGAAAACTTCAAAAATTCTATGATGAAGATCAAATCAGAAGTTTTGAGGAAGAAGCAGACAAGGAATAGGAAAAATTAAATCATAATGATATTTTATCTCATTTTTAATTAGTTTGGAATTTTACGTTTGTACATTTGTAACCGAATTCAGATTTAATCTTTATGTATCCAATCAGAAAAGTAATAATAGGATTAGACTTAAGTGAACTTGATAAAACTATGGTTGAATTTGCTGACTTTTTGTCGAGAACTTCAGCCGTAGAAGATGTATATTTTGTGAATGTGATTAAGAACCTTCACATTCCTAAAGATGTACTTAAAGAGTTTCCTGATATGGTAGAAAATGCCATCACGGAAAGAAAAACCCAAATGGAAAAGCAGTTTGAAAAGTTCAGATCTGGTGAAGATAAGGCTAATTTCCATTTCCAAGTATTGACAGGTAAAATAGCAGACAATATCTTAAAATATAGTAAAGAAAAAGATATTGATTTGATCGTAATGGGTAGGCGAGAAAAGGCTGAACAAAGTGGGGCTCTTTCTCAAAGATTAGCTAGAAGAGCAGCATGTAGCTTATTAATTATACCAGAAGGCACAAGCCCAAAGATGGATCAAATATTAGTACCTAGTGATTTTTCTCAATATTCTAAATTAGCATTAGAGGAAGCTATTAACATAGCACGATCGAATCAAAATGCTACAGAAATTACAATTCAAAACGTTTATACGGTTCCTACAGGATATCATTATACAGGTAAAACCTTTGAAGAATTTTCTGAAGTAATGAAAAAGAATGCTGAGAAAAACTATAAAAAATTCATCAGCAAAATAGATACAAAAGATGTTAAGCTGAAGGTTGAGTATTCCCAAGATACAAATGAGGATGTTACTACTGACATGATTGACAAAGCACATGAAATGAATGCTAATGCAATCATCGTGGGAGCCAAAGGAAGAACAGCCACAACTGCCTTTTTCTTGGGAAGTATTGCAGAAAGATTAATTCAGCTAGATAATGACATCCCTTTAATGATTGTTAGACCGAAAGGAAAAAATGCTGGTTTCATTGAATTCCTAAAAGAATTATAATGCGTAAAACCATAGAAAAATTCTACGATTGGCTTTTTGCAGATAAGGAAACTGAGGAAGAAGTTCCTTATGCAAATAAGAGATTTATGTTCTGGTTTTCGATCATCAGCTTTGCAGTCGTTTTATTTTTTATCATTAAAGACGTGGTTAAAAACATTCAAAACCTGCAATAGTAATGCAGCATATTTCTCTAACAGACCTCAATTTATTAATTAAGGAAACCTTAAATACTCAATTAGAACCTTCTTATTGGGTGGTGGCAGAAATTGGCGAGTTGAGAGAAGCCAGAAACGGCCATTGCTATCTTGAGTTCATCGAAAAAGATGAAGAAAGTAACCAATTACTTTCTAAAATTAGAGGTACTATTTGGTCTTACAGCTATCGTAACATCAGTGCATGGTTCCAATCTATTACTGGTGAAAATTTAAAAGCAGGGATGACTGTTTTGGCTAATGTTCAAATTCAATTCCACGAAGTGTATGGTTTAAGTTTGAATGTTAAAGACATAGACCCAAACTTTACTTTAGGAGAAAGGGCCAGAAAGAAACAAGAAATTATTCATCAATTACAAGAGGATGGTGTATTCGATATGAATAAAAGTCATCCTCTGCCTTTAGTCCCTCAAAGGATTGCTATTATCAGTGCTGAATCAGCCGCTGGCTACGGTGATTTTATGAATCAAATCTTGAGTAATGATTATCATTATCAATTACATGCCCAACTTTTTGTAGCCACCATGCAAGGTGATAAAGCTGCAAAAACAATTGTATCTGCGCTTCACCAAATCAATGAACAAATTGAGGATTTTGATGCCGTTATTATCATTAGAGGCGGTGGTGCTCAAGTTGATTTGGATTGCTTTGATAATTATGAACTTGCTTCCCATGTCGCACAATTTCCTATTCCGGTATTTACAGGTATCGGGCATGAACGAGATGAAACCATTTGTGATTTGGTAGCACACACCAAATTAAAAACACCAACAGCCGTAGCTGAATTCCTAATTAGAGGTATGCGTATCTATGAGGAAAAACTGAATACTGCTACACAAAATATTTTGGCTAATCTGAGTCAAAAAGTTGAAAGAGAACAACACAAGCTAAACGATAGAAGGCATTCATTAAGGTATTCACTTAAAAAACACTTTAATAAAGCTGAAAATCAACTTTCTCATTATCAGCAAAAATTAAAGTTTGATATTAAAAGGAGTTTCTCAAAAGAAAACCAAAAGCTAGATATTTATCAGAAAACCCTAGAACTAATTAATCCTGAGGCTGTATTTAAAAAAGGATATTCTTACACAAGTTTAAATGGGAAAAGCATTGTTGGCCAAAAAGTTAAAAAGGGGGACTTGTTAAAAACCACTACTGCCAATCAAGAAATACAAAGTACAGTTCAAGAGGTGAAAGAAAAGAAAAAATAATGCGAATTTATTTTCCAAAACCTTCCATTATTCCTAATCCAAAAAGTGCAAAATCATATTTCACAGGATCATTAGCATCAAAATCTTTAAGCGCATCAGTCAATTCTTGAGCAGTTTGCCAATCGGTTTGCTTTCGTTGAATTAAGCCTAATTTTCTAGCTACTCTATCTACATGCAAATCACATGGACAGATTAAATCAGACGTTTGAATTTTATTCCATATACCAAAATCAACTCCTCTTTGGTCATTTCTAACCATCCACCTCAAATACATATTTATTCGTTTACAAGCAGATTTTCGTTCTGGAGTCGCTATATGTTTTCTTGTTCTGTTTGGGGCAATATCAGATGAGAAGAAATAATGATGGAATGCTATCAGACTATTTTTCATGAATTCATCTTCCGACTTAGCTCCTAATAAAAATGCCTCTTCAAGGCTATCATGTTCTTGGTAGAAACTTTTAAAAAAATGAATGAAATAGAGCGTATCAGTATCATTGAATGTCCGATGCTTAAATTTCATTAAGCTCTGTAAATCTGTCTCACTATGATTTAAAACAAACTCATGCGGACTATTCCCCATCATCGTCATTAACTCTTTACATTTATTGATGATGGTTTTTCGTTGTCCCCAAGCTAATATTGAAGCAAAAAAACCTGCTATCTCAATATCTTGCTTTTTACTAAAAACATGTGGAATACTGATCGGGTCTTCATCAATGAAATCAGGACGATTATACAAATCATACTTCTCATCAAGTAAAGATTTTACTTCCTCAATATTATTCATTATCAATCCTTAAGAGGCAGATAACTTATTTCTACAGGGAATTTATAGTCAACTCCACCTAGCTTTTCGAAGGCTTTTTTAGAAATTCTAATGATAACTTTGTCATCCACTCCTGTATCGGGTAATTTACCCAATACTCTGACGAATACTATTTGATCATTTAAATCATTTCTGACCTGCATGATAGTTCCAATTTTAGCGGTGCGGTGTAAAGCCAAATATTTTTCAGTTCCTTCAGAACCTTCTATCACTTCAGCTACCCCTTTTTCTTTTACTTTATCAATTTTTGGAATATCATCTTCCTCAACTGTAAAAAAGGCTTTTGTATCTTTCTTTTGGGGATTTTCTACTATTACTTCCTTGTTTTCCGGCTCTTCTTTTTCAACTACTTTTTCCTCTTCTTCTTTTTTGTTTTCGGCAATCAAAGCATCTGGATTTTGAATATAGAGCTTTTGACCTAGGCTAAGTTGGTAATTTTCTAAACTATTCCATTTTCTTAATTCCTCTACTGTTACTCCATACTTTTCTGACAAACTATATAAGGTCTCTCCTGATTCAACCGTATGAATTCTGTTTTTATTTACTTCAGGGTCAGCAATAGTAACTTCTTCCTTTCTTAATTTTTCTTTCTCCACTTTAGGAGGAACGATTTTTATCACCTCACCACCAGCAAAAGGCTCTTTAAACTTATTCCATTTCTTTAAATCTGACTTATTCAGATTATACATCTTGGCAACACTACTGTAGGTCTCTCCTTTTTTAGCATTATGGAATGTTTGAAGTGTAATCTCTTGGTAATTATTATTTTTATCCTCCGCTTTTTCTGAGACTTTATTTTCTTTGATAATTAATTTTTGACCGACATCAATGTTATTATTCTCTAAACTATTCAGTTTAATGATTTGGCTTTGGGTAATATCATATTTTTTTGAAATACTATAAATGGTTTCTCCTAAGTCAACAATATGGATTACATTTTCGACATTGTCTTGTTTCACAGCTATATTTTCTGTTTCAGTGACTTTCTGTGAAGGCTCACTCACTATGAGCTCTTGACCGATATCTAATGTAGTTGAAGTCAAATTGTTCCATTCCATTATATCATCCTGAGAAATTTCATATTTTCTGGATATTGAATAAATGGTCTCACCAGCATTTACCTTATGCTTTTTAACATTAGCACTATTTTGAATCTTGCCATCAGATTCAAACTCATTTGCTTTGAATGGAATCAATAATTCTCGTCCAATTTGATCAATTTTATAACCATCCTTTTCTTGTGGGTTTACATCTCTTATTTCTTGTATACTAACATGATACCTTCTACCCAAAGAATAAAGGGTTTCCTTTGGCTCTAGTTTATGGATAATGAATTTCACTCCATCCACCTCTTTAATTCCTACAGAATCAACAACAGCTGCTGATACCTTAAATGAGAAAAATCCAAAAATAAAAAAACAAATAAATAATATTTTAATCTTCATGCTCCTGAGAAATACTAATGCTATACAAAAATGGTTATTCTGAAATGATAAGTAAAATAAAACTCAATATAATTCTTTCCACTGAAGTAAACGACCTAAAGTTATACGCATTATACTCTTGTGCTGTTTAATTAAATCGGAAATCAAAACTACTTAATAGAAAATTGATAAATTGCTACTGAATATAATTGTTGCTTAATTACGAATCGCTTAAATTGAAAAACTTAATTTACACGTTAATGAAAAGATCAACCTTAATTCTACTTTTTTGTTCTTTTGTTACTTTTTCATCTTTGGCTGATACCTTATCTCTTAAAAATGAAGTTTTCATTATGGAGATTAAAGATCAAATAGATGCTAGAACAAAACGCTATGTTGATCTTGCCCTAGCGGAAGCAAAGAGCCGAAACTCTAGTCATATTATAATTGAAATGAACACCTATGGAGGTGCCTTGTATGATGCTGATGAGATTCGATCTGCTTTGCTAAATTTAGAAATTCCTGTTTATGTTTTTATTGATAATAATGCCGCTTCAGCTGGAGCATTAATCTCAATAGCCTGTGATAGCATTTATATGGCGCCAGGTGGTAGTATAGGAGCTGCAACTGTAGTAAATCAAACTGGAGAAGCTGCTCCTGACAAATACCAATCCTATATGCGGTCTATCATGAGATCGACAGCAGAAGCGTCTGGAAGAAATCCTCAGATTGCAGAAGCAATGGTGGATGAAAATATTGAAATTGACAGTATAAGCCCAGCAGGAGAAGTCATCACATTTTCAACTTCTGAAGCGATAAAATATGATTTTTGTGAAGGGGAATTTAATTCGACAGATGCATTATTAAATCATTTAAATTTAAACGATTACCAAATATATAGATTTGAAGTAAGCAACACGGAAGCTATTATTTCATTTTTTATAAACCCTTTTATTAGTGGGATTTTAATCTTAATCATAATAGGCGGCATTTACTTTGAGCTTCAAACTCCTGGTGTTGGTTTTCCAATCATAGCCTCCATTATTGCTTTGGTTTTATATCTCATTCCTTATTATTTAAATGGATTAGCAGAGAATTGGGAAATTCTAGCATTCATCATTGGCCTAATCCTAATTGCAGTAGAAGTATTTGTAATACCAGGATTTGGTATTTTTGGAATTCTAGGTTTAATCATCACGCTAGGTTCATTAGTGTTTATGATGTTAAATAATGAAAATTTCGACTTCCAATTTGTTCCTGCTGAAAATATAACCAGAGCATTGCTTACCACCTTAACAGGATTGCTGGGCAGTATTGTGCTGATGTTTATCGGAGGAATAAGATTAACAAATAGTAAGTTTTTTAAAAAAATTGCGTTACAAGGAGTACAGTCTAAAACAGAAGGTTATTCTTCAAGGTTTATCCAGTCTGGGCTTATTGATAAAGAAGGTACCGTATTTTCCGTTCTAAGACCAAGTGGAAAGGTAGATATTGAGGGTGAATTATACGATGCATACACTAGAGGAGAATATCTAGAACAAGGAGAAAAAATAATTGTGATTGAAGAAAGTGGGACTAGTTTGAAAGTTAAAAAAGCAGAAAATTAAAAGTTATGGATATAATTGGAATTATTCCTGCAAGGTATGCTTCCACCCGTTTCCCTGGAAAGCCGCTTGCCGATATTGGTGGAAAAACCATGATTCAACGTGTAATTGAGCAATGCAAAAAAAGTGAAGTCCTCAAAAAAGTAATAGTTGCTACTGACGATGAAAGAATTTTCAATCATGTAAAAGAGCTAGGTCATGATGTATACATGACAAGTGCTGATCACAAAAATGGAACTGAAAGATGCCATGAAGCCTTAAAATTAGAAGGCGGCAGTTACGACTTCGTGATTAATATACAAGGTGATGAACCCTTCATTGAACCAGAGCAAATAAAGTTATTAGCCTCTATTCTCGATAGAAAAACTGAAATTGCGACTTTAATAAAATGTATAGATCATTTAGATGATCTTCAAAACCCTAATATCATAAAAGCTTTAAAAGCTGATAGCGGGTTAGCCCTTTATTTTTCGCGTTCACCAATTCCACATATGCGGAATATTCCAACTGAAGACTGGATGAAAAGTCATCAGCATTATAAACATATTGGGATGTATGCCTACAGAGTAGATATCCTAGCAAGATTGGTAACCTTATCCCCTACTCCATTAGAAATAGCTGAATCTTTAGAGCAATTACGCTGGATAGAAAATGGCTACAGAATTAAAACTGCCATTACTCCAATTGAAACCATTGGAATTGATACGCCTGAGGATTTAGAAAAAGCTATGAAAGAGATGCCGTTATGAAAGAAAAGTTAATCAAGGGACATTCTCATATAAAAATTAATTATGAAAGGCTTGATAGTTCTGATCTTATAAAGAAAAGTCAGAATTATTATGAGCTGATGAACAAAAGAAGGTCAATCCGTGAATTTTCAGATCAAAGTATTCCAAAAGAGGTAATTGAAAATATTGTTAAAACTGCTTCAACTGCGCCTTCTGGTGCTCATAAGCAACCCTGGACATTTTGTATCATTTCTAATTCAGATATAAAGAAAAAAATTAGGGATGCTGCTGAAAAGGAGGAATATGAAAGCTACAAAAATAGAATGAGTGACCAATGGCTGAAAGACCTAGAGCCAATTGGTACCGATTGGGAAAAGCCATTTTTAGAAACCGTGCCCTACATAATAGTAGTTTTCAAAAAGATTTATGATGAGGAAGAAGGGCAAAAGAAAACCAATTATTACGTCAATGAATCTGTAGGAATTGCTTGTGGTTTTCTAATATCAGCCATTCATAATGCGGGACTGGCTACTCTTACTCATACACCAAGCCCTATGAATTTTCTTTCTGAAATCTTAGAAAGACCCAAAAATGAAAGGCCTTATTTATTATTACCAGTTGGGTATCCGGCAGATGAATGTTACGTACCAAAATTAGATCGTAAGCCCTTAGAGAAAATCGCTAAATTTTTCTAAGTCCTTATAACTCTATTTTCTGTTCACCTTTTATTAATTGGATATGGCAACAATCTTTACCAATTACTAAAGTATGCTCTACTACTTTCTCTCCATTTAGCAATCCGATAAAAGTAAGTTTATCCCCTTCGAATGATACTTTATCCATTTCGCCATCAGAAGCAACAGGGTAAATCCCATTAGGGTTGCCTATTAAATCTTTGTCAACTATAATTTTTTTATCTTCAATTTCAGTATAATATTCATCCAATTGCACAGGATTTCCTTCCGAATCAACGATCTCAAGTTTAATTACTTTAAACTCCATTGTGCAAATAATGGTAGGATCACAAGGATTTTCTTTAGTAGTTTTCTTTTGATTCTGGCAGGTAGCTGCTAAGGAAAAAAAGCAAAAAATGACAAATAATTTTTTCATAAATTCTTTAAAATCAATTTAGTTTCTCCTTGAATCAACTCAACATGACAACAGTCATGACCGATTAGCATTTGATGTTCAATAACATTTTTACCCTCTATCTCACCTACGAAAACTAATACTGATCCTTCTTGATTTAATTCTTTCAACTCCGCATCCGTAATTACTGGATAGAGCCCATTTTCTTGCTGAAAAGTATTTCTTGAAAATTCGAACTTTTTCCTAGAATCAAAAAATGTATAAAAGTTATCCAGTTCTACATATTCTCCATTATCATCCACTATTTCCAATTCTACTGATCTAAACTCCTCTGTACATATTCTAGATTCTAAATTACAATCTTCAAGAGAATTAGACTCCTCTTCACAAGAAAAGAATAGGAAAGCTGAAATTAAGACAAATAAGTTGTAGTAAACTTTCATTGATTTTCCATTTGTAACTTAACGATGTCTGCCTTCTAATATTTTGATCACATCCTTTAGTTTGTATCCTTTGGCTTGTAAAAGAATAAGATAATGAAATAATAAATCAGCTGATTCATTCAAGAATAATTCTTCATTATTATCTTTTGCTTCTATAACCACTTCAACAGCTTCCTCTCCGACCTTTTGTGCAACCTTATTTATACCTTTATCAAATAAACTTTTAACATATGATTTTTCATTATCTCCATTCTTTCTCCCCTCAATCACTTGTTCTAATTTATTAAGAAATCCGAATCCTTCATTCTTTTCATCCCAGCAGGTATCAGCACCAGTATGACATGTTGGTCCGTCAGGAATAGCTTTTATCAAAAAAGTATCTTGATCACAATCAAGAGAGATCTCTACAAGATTTAAATAATTTTCTGAAGATTCACCTTTAGTCCAAAGTCTTTGTTTTGATCTACTAAAAAAGGTTACTTTACCTGAAGATTGTGTTTTCGCAAGTGCTTCTTCATTCATATAGCCAAGCATCAATACTTTGCCTGTATTATCATCCTGAATAATGGCAGGTAGCAAACCATTTTCACCTTTTGAAAAATCGGGTTTTAACATATTAAATAGTATTTTATATAAGGATTAAATCCTAGTAGGAATTTTTTTATTCGATAAATAGTTTTTTAGATCTGGAATTCCAATCTCTTTAAAATGGAAAATACTGGCAGCTAATGCAGCATCAGACTTCCCTTTTGTAAAGGTATCATAAAAATGTTGCATATTTCCTGCACCACCAGAAGCAATGATAGGTACGTTTACCAAATCAGAAATTTTCGCGAGTAATTCATCTGCAAATCCTGCTTTGGTTCCATCATGATCCATTGAAGTTAGTAATATTTCTCCAGCCCCTAAATCAACTGCTTTTTTAATCCAATCTTCAGTTTTTAATTCGGTAGGTTTTGAGCCTCCATGGGTATGAACAATGTTTTCTCCATTTACATTTCTTGAATCAACAGCAACTACTATGCATTGTGATCCAAACTCATCAGCCATTTCTTTAATAATAGTTGGATTACGTACTGCTGCGGAATTGATAGAAACTTTATCGGCTCCTGCTGCAAGAAGTAATGAAACGTCTTCAACGGTACTAATCCCTCCTCCCACTGTAAAAGGAATATTGATTGCTTCTGCAACTTTCTCGACTAACTCAACAAGAGTTTTTCGTTTTTCATTTGTAGCTGTAATATCAAGAAAAACAAGTTCATCGGCACCTTCAGCTGCATAAATCTTAGCTAACTCAACTGGATCACCAGCATCTCTTAATTCAACAAAATTAACCCCTTTTACAGTTCTACCATCTTTAATGTCCAAACAAGGAATTATTCTTTTAGTCAGCATAAATTAAAATGATTTGAAATCTGATAAATTAATCCTCTTTTCATAAATAGCCTTTCCTACTATAGCACCGTATAGATTCATCTCCTTCAATATTTTGAGGTCATCTAGATTACTCACTCCTCCACTTGCAATCAATTTAATCTCAGGAAATCGTTTAATTATATTTTCATATAAATCATTAGCTGTACCTTGAAGTGCACCATCTTTTGAAACATCAGTACAAATTACATATTTCAAGCCTTTTGCTAAATAGTGATCAAGAAAATCAAAAATATGCTTATCAGAACTTTCTTGCCATCCATGAATCGCTATTTTTTCATCTTTGACATCAGCTCCTAAAATAATTTTCTCTCCACCAAACTCTTGAATCCATTCTGTAAATAAAGATTCATTTTTAACTGCTATACTGCCCCCTGTAATTTGATTTGCTCCTGCCTCAAATACGGCATTGATATCCTCAGTACTTTGGACACCACCACCAAAATCTATGGTTAGATTCGTTTGATTGGAAATTGTTTTTAAAACGTCAAGGTTGACTACCTTTTTAGCTTTGGCTCCATCTAAATCTACTAAATGTAATCTCTTTAAACCTGCTTGTTCAAATTCTTGTGCTACTTCAAGAGGATTACTATTATATTCTTTTTTTTGATTATAATCACCTTTTGTTAATCTAACACACTTTCCATCAATTATATCTATAGCGGGTATTATATGCATTGATTTATATTTCAAATAAAAAATTTCTTAAAAACTGATCTCCGGCTTCAGCACTTTTTTCGGGATGTGGCTGAATAGCATAGTAATTATCCTTTTTCAACGCATTACTGAAAGGAACCATATAATTAGTTTCAGAAATGGTTTGATCACATACTTCCGCATAGTAGGAATGCACGAAGTAAAAGTATGCAGGTGATGCAATTCCTTTAAATATTGGATCATCTGAAATACTAGCGGTATTCCAACCCATATGCGGAACTTTTAAATCCATTG